>JAQWPM010000017.1 GCA_029245345.1 Longimicrobiales bacterium | reverse complement strand
GCCTGCCCGCCACCGGCCTCCGCGCCAGCGCCACCGGCCGCACGTACTGCCGCGACCTGCTCTTCGGTCAGGTAGTAGCTGATCTCCGCGTCACCGCCTGGGGTGGGCCTCTGCCAGTACTGCTGACCCGTCGACTCACCACCCCGTGCAGGGAGACCGAACTGGAAGCCCGGGCGCGGGGCGAACAGGCCGCCGTCTGCCACGATGGCGTTGGTGAGCCCCTGGAGCGGTGCGATGTCCACGATCCAGATCGAACGACCGTGTGTGCCGGCTACGAGTTCTTTGTCCCGCGGATGCACTTCGAGGTCGTGCACCGGTACCGCCGGGAGCCCGTTCATGAACCGCTCCCATGACCCCCCTCGGTTGGTCGACACATACGCGCCCACATCAGAACCCACGAAGAGCAGATTCTGGTTGACCGGGTCTTCTTCGACCACGTGGAGGAAGTCCACGGAACCGGATGGCAGGTCGGACACGATAGACTGGAAGGAGTTACCGTTGTCGTCCGATACATAGACGTAGGGCGTGAAGTCGTTCGTGCGGTGACCGTCGAACGTCACGTAGACTCGGTTCGAGTCGTGGTTCGATGCCTTCACACGGGTGACATAGGTACCCTCCGGCACGCCGCCGAACTTGTCCGTCAGTTCGGACCAGTCGTCGCCGTCGTTTTCGGTCATCCACACCCGGCCATCATCCGTACCCGCGTAGAGCTTCCCGGAGGCCAACGGCGACTCGTCGAGCGCCGTGATCGTCGCATACGTCTCGGCGCCGGTCGCATCGGGCGTGATCCCACCCGTGGTCTCGGTGGAGATCTTGATCTTCTCCTCGTCCGCGTACGACAGATCCGGAGAGATCGGGACCAGCGTCGATCCCCAATCGGTGCTCTTCACGACCTTGTTGCCTGCGGCATAGAACCAGCTGCGGTCATGAGTGGACTGAAGGAATGGCGTATTCCAGTTCCAACGTTCCACGGCATACGCAGCGGAATCGGCTGTCGCGCGAGCACGAAGATCCCGAAGGGCCGCGTCGTTCTCGCCCATGCCGCCGTCCATGAGCATGATGATCGAGTCCTGCTTGGGCAGCCAAACCGAACGCCAGTCCGGCTTCTGGACCGTCTCGCGCTCACCGGTGGCGACATTCGAGCGACCCATGTTGCCGCCCTGGGACTCGGACCAAACGATGCTCGGGTCCTCGGGGTCCTGCGCGGTGACGAATCCGTCACCGCCGCTGATGGTCGCCCAGTGGTACGCCGAGAGTTGCCCGCTCGGCAGGCGACTCGGGCCGCACCAAGTGCCGTTGTCCTGCAGCCCTCCACACACGTTGTACGGCACATCCATGTTGACGCTGATGTCGTAGAACTGCCCCATGGTCATGTGGTTCAGGTAAGACCAGTTGCCGCCCTTGTCGTAACTGATGGCCACGCCGCCGTCGTTCCCGACGATGATGCGGTCAGGATCGTTCGGATCGATCCACATGGCGTGGTGATCCACGTGGATCTGGTTCGTCGTGGTCCCGTACGTCTCTCCGCCATCGTCCGAGAACTGGACGGGGGTGGAGGAGAAGTACACTCGGTTCTCGTCCTGCGGATCGACACGAACCTGGGAGTAGTAGAACGGGCGCGTGTTCACGTCGTTCATCTTCTCCCAATTCGCGCCGGTATCTGTAGACCGGTAGAGGCCGTTCCCGGCGATGCCTTCGGTTTCGCCTTCACCCCGAGCCTCGACCAAGGCATACATGGTGTGAGGGTTCGACTGGCTCATGGCGAGTCCAATACGGCCCTTTTCGGACGTCGGGAAGCCGTCACCAACCACTTCAGTCCAGCTGTCCCCCCCGTCCATCGTCTTCCACAGCCCTGAGCCCGGGCCTCCGCTCTGGAGGTAGTACGGACCACGCTCGCGCTCCCAACTGGAGGCGAAAAGTTGCTCTGGATGGTGTGGGTGCATCACAACGTCGACGAAACCCGCCTTGTCGCTGATGAACTTCACGAGTTCCCAGTTCTCACCGCCGTCCTGAGTGCGGTAAAGGCCACGCTCCGGGTTCGAGTCCCAGATATGGCCGAGCGCCGCGACGTACACGATGTCAGGATTCGTGGGGTGGATCACAATGCGAGCAATGACCTGCGTCTCCACCAAGCCCATGGGCTCCCAGGACTCGCCCCCGTCCGTCGACTTGAAGATCCCGCCTCCGGCTGAGATCGAATTGCGCGAGTTCGGTTCACCCGTCCCGGCCCACACGATGTCGGTGTTGGACGGTGCAATGGCCAGGTCGCCCATCGAGATGACGCGCTCGTCGCTCCACACCTGCTTGAACGTCGTGCCGTTGTTCGTGGTCTTCCAAATGCCGCTGCCCGCACCGGCGACGAAGAACGTCTTCGATGGGCTGGGGATGGCTTCGATGTCGGTCACACGCCCACCCATATTGGTAGGCCCGATATTACGCCATTGGAAGTCGTCCATCATGTCGCCCAACGGCTGAGTCAGCTGGGCTTGTAGGCCGGGGGCGGCGAGGGCCAAAAGCAATGCCGCCGCGGCAAGCGTTTTTGCGCTCATGTTGTTACGTCTCAACGGGGGTCAGTGAAGCGACAGAACAGGCCCCCATTCTGGAGGTGATCTACTCCAGTGGACAGACTCAGGCGTTCAGATGTTGAGCCACTCGATGTCTACTCTGTTCTCGGCACCGCTTCGGGACCCCTATCGTAGCACTCGTTCAGCGATTCCTCCCGGGGGCCGGCGTGGCGCGAGTCCTTGGCGACGCACGCCTCCAAATCGCTCTTGTCAGGTTCGATTCGGCTGATACGATCAGCACATCGACCACCATACAACGCATTCCTAGGACCACGATTGACCCCGCGACGACTCGTTCCTGTGCTCGCCTTCGCGTTGGCGGCAACGTTCACGCCGGTTCTCTCCGCCCAAGACGCGCGACCCGTCGCCGCTGCAGAACGCGCTCCGTCCTCCATTGTGATTGATGGGTCACTCGACGATGACGCGTGGAACGCAGCCAATCCCATCGTGGACTTCGTACAGCGTGAACCGACAGAGGGACAGCCGGTTTCAGAACGTACGGAGGTTCGGATTCTCATGGACGCCGAAGCTCTCTATGTCGGAGCCTGGCTGTTCGACGACGACGCGAGTGGAATCTCTCTCGGTGAACGCATCCGCGACGCAGACCTCGAGCGTGGTGACTACTTCGGCATCATTCTCGATACGTATCGAGATCGGCAAAACGGGCTGATCTTCTCCACCACGCCGGCCGGCATTGAATACGATGCTCAGGTCGTGAAAGAGGGCCAGGGAGGCGGAGTCTTCCAACGTGGCCAAACCCGCCAACAAGCGGG
Source organism: Longimicrobiales bacterium (assembly GCA_029245345.1). Taxonomy (NCBI): domain Bacteria; kingdom Pseudomonadati; phylum Gemmatimonadota; class Longimicrobiia; order Longimicrobiales; species Longimicrobiales bacterium. The sequence continues at coordinate 111,547 of JAQWPM010000017.1, read as the reverse complement.
CGCGATGGGCGGGCTGAACGTGAACTGGGACGCGAGTTGGGAAGTAGCGACCTCGAGGGACGGCGACGGCTGGTACGCCGAAATGCGCATCCCCTTCTCTACCCTACGTTACGGAAGTGCGAGCCAGCAGACTTGGGGCATGAACCTCGTCCGGAAGATCCGTCGCAAGAACGAAGAAGCGCTTTGGGCGCCCGTTCCGCGACAGTACAACTTCATGCGGCTTTCACAGGCAGGCGACTTGGTCGGCCTCGAGGTCCCTCTCCAGCGGTCCGGTACGGTGACCCCCTACGTTCTAGGCGGAATCGACCGGGACTATTCGCTGGACGGCTCTGAGAACGAGTACTCTATAGAGGGCGGCCTCGACGCGAAGATGACGTTCAGCAGTCTTACGCTGGACGCGACGCTCAACACCGACTTCGCTCAAGTCGAGGTCGACGAGCAGCGCACGAACCTCACACGCTTCCCGCTCTTCTTCCCTGAGAAACGCCCGTTCTTCCTAGAGAACGCAGGGCTGTTTTCGGCTGGAACGCCCCAGGCCGCCGACCTGTTCTTCAGCCGCCGCATCGGGATCAGTCCCAACGGCAACTCAGTGCCAATCCGGGGTGGTGCCCGGGTGAGTGGCAAAGCCGCCGGCATGAACGTCGGCCTAATGCAGATATTCACCGACGAAGTCGTGGGCGATGTAGCAGAGAACGCATTCACCGTGGCGCGTGTGTCGAGTGAACTCCCGAACCGTTCGCGGGTTGGGGCAATCTTCGTGCAGCGGCGGGGTACGCACGACGGGACCGACTTCAACCGGACCTACGGCGTAGACGGCCGCATGGGACTGGGTGAGGCATGGACGCTCGACGCGTGGGCTGCAAAGACGGAAACCTCACCCACGACGGGCCTGGAGACGGGGCGCGAAGAGGCCTACCACCTCCTCACGACATATGAGAGCCGTACCTGGAGAGGCCGCCTGCGAGTCATGCAGGTAGGCGAGGACTTTAACCCCGAGGTCGGCTTCGTAAACCGAGTGGGGTACCGCCACATAGAGATCTTCGTCGAGCGGGTTGTGCGTTTCCCGAACATCTCGTGGTGGCGCGAGTCGAACCCCCATCTCACGTGGCGCAGCTTCTGGGACTTCAACGGATTCCATGAGTCCGGATTTCTGCACCTCGATACCGAGATAAAGTTTGAGGGTGGTGGCCGTTTCGGGCCGGAACTCAACCTGATCACCGAGGGACTCAAAGAGCCCTTCGAGATCTCCCCCGGGGTGGTGATTCCTGCCGGGGAGTACACGACGCTCTTGAACTCCTGGGACTACGGTACCGATCCCAGCAAGAAGTTCTCGCTCTTAGGGCGTGCGGACTTCGGTAATTTTTTCACGGGCGTGCGACACGGTGGCAACGTGACCTTCACGGTGCGGCAGGGTGAGACGTTCACGACGTCGCTCCTCCTGGATCACAACACCGTGAGCCTTCCGGAAGGCGACTTCGACGCCACTCTCCTAGGCCTGCGGCTGGGGTACTTCTTTACTCCCAACGTCTTCCTGCAGTCTCTCGTTCAATACAGCGACCAGGCAGCTGTCTGGTCAGCGAACCTACGATTCGCCTGGCTCAGCACGGCTGGAACAGGGCTCTACGTGGTGTACAACGGAGCGCAAAGGGCTGCTCGTCTGAGCAACTGGGGTGAACCGATCAGCCGAGGCCTCATTATTAAATTCGCGCGCCAGGTCACGCTGTTCTGAGTCGGTGACGGCGGGCGAACGGCCCGCAATACATCACTGCCTCAACGCAAGCGCCACCAAACGTCCAGGCGTCTCCGTATCTCCAATCGCGACCACGATGTATTGACGCCCGTCCGCGAGATACGTCATTGGAGCTCCGGAAGTACCTGCGTCCAATTCGATCTCCCAGACTACCTCACCGCTCTCCTTGTCCCACGCCCGGAACGCCTTTCCGCCGGCGATCGGCAAAATAGACAAGGCTCCCTCTGACCCCTCGCCCAAGAAGAGCAGAGACTTCGTCAGCAAGGGAGCGGGTCGTCCGCGTTGCCCGAGCCATGGAAGATCAAGCCCCTCCAAGGCAGGGTGATCCAACGGTCCTGGGCCATTCGCGACCATCCAATCATGGTCGCCTGTATTCATGTCGATCGCCGTGATCCGCCCATACGGCGGCTTGAGCAGCGGAAGCCCTTGAGGCATAGGAACTTCTCTTGGGAGGCCCCGGATGTAACGAAAGTCAGCACTGTCCGGGTTCGGCTCGACGAGCGCGGTCACGTTCGGAGACGTCACGGAAGGCACGAACAGCATCCCCGTCTCAGAGTCGACCGCGGCCCCGCCCCAGTTCGCCCCACCAACCCAACCGGGCATCAGGATCGTCCCCAACGTCCCACCCGGTCGGTCGTCCCGAACTGTGGGCGTCGTGAACATCGGCCCGTAAACGAAATCGCGTAGAATCTCCTCCGCTTCGGCGCGCAATTCAGGCGTGAAGTCGATCAGGTCGTCTACTGTCAGACCCTGAAGGTCGAACGGGGCCGGCCGAGTCGGAAAAGGCTGCGTGGCTGCTGCGACCTCTCCGGGCACTGGAGAGGCAGGAACCGCCCGCTCTTCAATCGGCCACAACGGCTCACCCGTTCTCCGGTCGAAGGCGAAGACGAACGCCTGTTTCGTAACCTGGGCCACGGCGGGTATGCGCTCACCATCGATCGTGAGATCGATGAGGTTTGGTGCCGCGGGCGGATCGTAGTCCCAGAGGCCGTGGTGAACCATCTGAAAGTGCCAACGCAGCTCACCGGTCTCGATGTCGACCGCAGCCAAGCTCTCGCCATAGAGGTTGTCGCCCAGTCGATGCCCGCCGTACCAATCGTTGGTCGTCGTCTTGAGCGGCAGGTAAACCAGACCGAGATCTTCATCGGCACTCATGAGCGTCCAGACGTTCCCGTTCCCGGAGTACGCCCATGAGGAATCGGCCCACGTCTCGACCGCGGGGTCGCCTGGCTGAGGAATCGGGCTGAACCGCCACCGAAGCTCACCAGTGCGTGCGTCATACGCACGCACATACCCAGGCGGGGCGACCATCGAACTCCTGCTGGGCACCATCGCGGTGGTACCCATGATGACGAGATCTCGCACGACCAGTGGCGCGGACGTCCACGAATATGTGAGCACGCGTGGATCGGGGTCATCCGCCAAATCGACGGCTCCGTCAGACCCGAACCCCGGAATTGGCTCACCGGTACTCGCGTCGAGTGCGACGAGGTACTGGCCTGACCCCAAGAAAACTCTCTCGTCCTCTCCGTCGGCCCAGTATGCGACCCCACGGTTGGCGCGGCCGCCTGGCGTGGCGCGAAGGCCCGCCGCGTAGGGATCGTAGAGCCAAACCTCCTGCCCTGTCGCCGGATCCAGTGCCGCAGCCTGCCCCATGTTCGTTGAGGTGTAGAGTCGCTCGCCAATCTTGATTGGCGTCGTCTGATAGTTGTTGTTCACGCTCGTGCCCGGGAAACGGGCGGGCAGGTCGTAGTCGGCCGACTCCCAGTTCCACACGATCTCGAGGTCGTCCACATTCCCTGAGTGAATCTGCTCGAGCGGCGAGTACTTCGAAGCGGCCAGATCTCGGGCGTAGTGTGGCCAGTCGCCCGGTGCGATGGACCGAGCGGTGTCGGGAGCCGGGATAGCCTCGCATGCGGCGAACAAGAGAAGCGCCAAGAGCGGCAGAAGAGACTGCGGTGAGCGACTGAACATCGAACCTCTCATGATTAATTTTCCGACAGAAATGTTGCCACCGCGTCGAGCCATGCATGGGGTCGTTCAAAGTGCACACAGTGCCCGGCATCAGGCACCACTACCAAGCGCGCGTGGGGAACCAGGGCGCACATTCGGGCCCCGATTTCGACGAACTTCGTATCTAATATACCGACCACAATCAACGTCGGCACAGTGATCTCAGGCAACCGCTCCCACAAGGACGGAAGAACGCCGGTTCCCGAATGCCTCAGTGATTGAGCGAGTCCCACCGGATCATTCGCGAGCCTGATTTCACGCTGGCGGCTCAGCGCCAGCGGATCCGAGCCGGCCTGAGACTCGAAGAGCGGCAGCCTCTCCCATCCGTCCACAAAAGCCTCGATGCCACCCTCTTCGATCCGGGCAGCGAGGTCATTATCCGAGGTCCTTCGCGAACTCCGCTCCGCTTCCGTTTCGAGTCCCGGACTCGACGACTCCAGCACAAGCCGACGAACCCTCTCCGGGCGACTCAGCGCATAGTGCAGCGCAATCCTGCCGCCCATGGAGTACCCGCAGAGGTCACTCGGCCAAATTCCGGCTCGTTCCACGAGGTCCATCGCTGATTTCAACAAGAAACGCCCCGGCTCCCGATCGCCCCCCAGACGTCCATGTCCGGGAAGGTCGACGAGAACCGGAGCATTACCCGATGCCGCGAGGCCATCGACGATCCGATCACCCCACGAGGCAGAAGAACCCGTGAAGCCGTGCAACATCACCGGGTAACGCACGAGCTAACCCAGCCCAGAGGCCGCTAGATGCGCACGTTGTCGGCGCGCCAGTTCTTCACGGCCTGCTTCACAGACTTCCTGTCATCGAAACCCCCGTCTAGCACCTTGCGCGTGAGGTCCACCAGCTCTCCATCCGAGGCAAAACGAAGCCCAACGAATTGGGCGGTCGAGAGCTCACCAATGCGGGCCTTCAGGTCATCCGGGAAGAGTTCCTGCATGCGCAGCGTCTCCTCGAGCTTGATCACGCGATCCTGCACTCCGAGCGGGAAGAGGCGGGCCAGGAACATCACGATCAACGCGGCGACTGCGAACGAAGCCATCATCAGGTTGTCGAGACTGAAGGCGGTAACAGCTCTGTACAGGAAGAACAGCGTCGGGAAAAAGAGCAACGGGAACGCGATGAAGTGAAACGCGGGGACGAACTTCGCGTGGTTGTCGAAGTTCTGGGAGGGATTATTCACGTGTGTCTCAGCCGTAGTTGTTTTCAAAAGAAGTCAGGCACCAAGCCTCAAGATTTCAGAGGTTGGCACCAGGGGATTCCGTCCGGTAGTACATCGTCCATTCACTGCCCCGCAGTCCCTTGGGGGATCTCGACCGACCTCGGTGGTGACGGCAATCCTTACGTACGCACTCGCAACGCCGGCCGGATCGCTCGAGCACTTGGGCCTTCATTCCCTCGGTGAATCGCGTTGCCTGAGAGGCTCCTCCTGATGGGGGGCAGACGCGTGATGGTAACAAAGTGCGTGGACGAACCGCCAGTGCAGCCACCCACCGATGGCTCATCTTGCCGACCCGCCGCCTCATGACCGAGCCCTCAGATCTACCCCGCCTGCACGGCGAGGTCGAGGCACCGCACCACTTACGCCCGGGCTCGCTTACCCGGCCGCTCCCGCCATTCGTGCCAACTCGACTCGCGCTTCACGCGAGCGGTAAATACTCGTGAAGCGCTGCAGCTGGCCATCGGGCTCCATGTGATTCTCCTTCCCGGGTTCCTCATGCAGTAGATCCCTGGAGAGGCACTTCTTGTTGCTGCCTGGGAAGAGCGTCACCACTACCGAGTCGGGCACCAACTCGACTTGCTTTTGCACGGCCCCCACGAAATTCACTCCAGATGAGCCGCTTCAAGCCATGAAGGCGAGCGCTGATTTACTAGGTCAACATAGACACGGGGGGTCCTGAAGCAGGTGACACACTTCCTGACCTAGGATCATCACGCAGCGGACCCACCGCCGTCGGATACTTCCCACCTCTACTGTGGTGATTGTCCGCCGTATTTCAGCGGCATGGGCCGTCGCTACAACTCTGCCACGCCTCGAATAAGTCGGTCCACCTCATCTGCGGTCGTGTAGCAGGCGCAGCCCGCACGCACGACCCCGTCCACACCCAGGTCTTCGGTGACGTAGGCGGCGTAGAAGTGGCCGTGAGAGGCGAATATCCCGTGATGGGAGGACAGGTGCGAAGCGACGAGACGCGGGTCCCGGCCCCTCACTGAGAACGCTACTGTGGGCGTACGAGGTGTTCCCGGAGGAGGTCCGTAGGTCGTCACTCCGTCGATGGCTGTGAGCCCATCCCACATTCGCGACACGAGAGCTTCGCCCCGTTCATGAAGAACACTGAAGGTCCTCTGTAGGTGCTCTCGGCGAGAGCCCCCCGCACCACTGAGCGAGGAGAGGAAGTCCACCGCGGCGGTAGTCCCTGCCATCGCCTCATGACTCTGGGTCCCGGTTTCGAACCGTTCGGGCGCAACCTGAGGGGCGCACGGGAGACGAGGAACGCTGAGTGAGTCGAGCAGTTCCGCAGGCGCATACAGCACCCCAGCGTGAGGCCCGTAGAACTTGTACGGTGAGCATGCGAGAAAATCGCAGCCGAGTCGCAGAACGTCAGGGAGGATATGGGGCGCCGAATGAACCGCATCAACAAAAAGGAGCGCCCCGGTCTCACGGGCACGGGCAACCACCGGTGCGAGATCAGTCACGGTGCCCAAGATGTTGGACGCTTCACCAACCGCGACGAGAACCGTCTTCTCGGTGATCGCAGCGTGTAGCGCGTCTTGATCCAGTCTCCCGGACGTGGGGTCGAACGGCACCTCGACGATCGTAACGCCCCGCTCCGCCTCGAGTGCGCGCCAGGGCGAGATGTTCGCGAAGTGATCCAAACGCGTGACCACGATTTCGTCACCCTCACCCCAGTCCGCACCGAGGGTGCGGCTCAAGTGATAGGTCAGCGTTGTCATGTTCCCCCCGAACACCACATCGTCTGCGGAGCACCCAAAGAAGTCTGCCATGGCGTCACGGACACCATGCACCGTCGCATCTACTTCAGCGCTCGCCGGGTACGCCCATCGACGGTTCGCATTGTGATGCAACAACGACTCGGTGATCGCATCGGCCACCACCCGCGGCACCTGTGTCCCCCCAGGGCCGTCGAAGTACGCAACGGGATGCCCGCTGTGCTCTCGTTCAAGGGCGGGGAACGCGGTCCGGATTTCTTCGACACTCAACACTCCGCCCGCCGATTCGCTCGGCGGGCCACTACTAGAGCCGGGCTCGTCCGCGACATCGCTCATCGGCCGTCCGGAGTGCCGTATGGGTAGAGGTTTGACAGGTCGACGTTTTCATACGGCAGAGCATCAAGGAACGTGGTCCCGATGAACGGGCCAGTCGCTTCAACGATGATGATCGTCTTGGCGAATCCCGTCTCGTCAAATCCTCTGCGGAAGTGCGCCCGAGACTTCACGACAAAGACGTCGTAGTCGGCCGGGTCGATGTCCCCGACCGCGAAGCGTTCGGGATACATGATCTGCGTGTAGGCCGGAGCAATGAACACGATGTTGCCGTCGCCGTAGGACACGGCTGCAGTGTATTCGTAGCCTGCCCAGGGCCCGACGTAAGCGATCGTCCCCTGGATCCGGTACGGATCGCCCCCTGATACCGTGTAGCCTCCGATCTCGTGATCGAAGGCGTCTCCAACTGCGGCACCCGCAGCCTGAAGCGCATCCAAGGTCTCCGGCGAACTGATGGCTCCATACAAAACCTTCGAGATGCCAGCCGCGTCGAATGCGCGTGTGATGTGCGTAGCATCACCCGGACGGTCTGAATAGTCCCCGATCGCTACGGGGATCTGACCGTTCGCGATGGCCTCGACGACCATCGGTGCCGCCACATCGGGCCGCGGGAAGCCACCGTTCGCAAACGGCTCCCGGACACGCCACATGTACTCGTTCATGTCGTCGGCGATCTCGTCCGCAAGCGACTGGTCGTTGTTCGTCATGACATGAACAGTCGCCCCGACGTCCGGGACGTCGGACCAAGGGAATCCGAAGAAGACGCTCACGAACACGTCCTCCTCGCGAACTTCCCATCGACGTGCACGCTCCATGATCTCGCTAGCTGGCGCCGCTCCGGTCCACTGCAGAACGGTCGGCGTGATGATGCCGGGTTTACGGGTCGCGGTGGTCGATGTGTACGTGCCGGACATCGCACGGTGGAGCGCCCGTGCGGCCCTCGCGCCCTGGAGACCATCGTCATAGTGGGGGAAGCGCTTGGTCACAAACGCGAAGTCCGCCGATTCGAGGAACTGTTCGTCCTCGTTCCCGTGCAGATCGAAGGTGCCGGCGATCGGGACGTCCGGACCAACCACCTCACGGAAGCGCCGAGCGATCTCGGCTTCAGGACGCGGAACGTCGCGCACAGCTAGGGCCCCGTGGAGCGCGAGGTAGATCCCGTCCACAGGTAGTGACGCCCTAAGCTCCTCGAGCATGCCGCCAACGAAGGTGTCGAAGGACTCCTTCGTGCTCCACGAACGCGACGACCCACCAAAAATATTGTCCGGCGAGGTAAGCCCGATCAGTTCCATATCGGGATAGTCCTCCGCCTGACTTACGAACCCGTCGATGTAGCCGCCGCCGTCCGTCAGGACCTTGTCAGCCAGAAGGAGAGGTCCAAGGCGCGTCCAGTCTTCGGTCGGGGCGTCGCCACCGGGACAGAACGTGCACGTCTCCTGCTGGAATTTGATGACTGCGACGCGATAGTCGTTTTCTCTGCCCGACGTACAGGACGTGAGCGCGACTCCGGCAAATAATGCGAACGGAAGTAGGCGTTGAAGACAGGACATCAGTCGTTCCCTCTAGTGTGCGTCAGTCGATGGATAAGAGCAGCGGCGCGCTTGATCTGTGGGGCAAAAGAGTCGAGATCGACCCACTCGTTGGGACCGTGAGTATCTCCACCCTGCGGTCCGAGTCCGTCCAGCGCCGCTGCGATGTAGTCGGATGCAAAGGCGATATCCCCCGCCCCACGTAGGCCCGGATCGAGCGCCCCGACCGAGCCGAGCCCCAGCTCCTGACTCACTGCGCTGTACTCCTCGAGTAGAGCGTAGTTGGCGTCGCGGGGACTCATCGCAGGGTAGCCGTCTCGAAACTCGATCGTGGCCGAAGTATGCGGGAGACTCCTACCGACGATGTCACTCATACCAGAACGGATGCGAGCCAACTGTTCCTGTGAGATGGTCCGCAGGTCACCTCGAGCGATCGCCCGGTTCGCGATCACATTGGTTCGTCCGAACGTCGTCCCACTCTGGGTCACGGGATCGTACTCGACCTCGGTGCCGCCAACCATTGATCCTACGTTGAAGGTGAGGAACTCTTCCCCAGCCAGCTCGTCGTAGAACTGATAGATGATGCGGGACAGCTCATTGATCGCTCCGACCCCGTCAGCCTCGGAGAAGATACGGCCCGAGTGAGCCTGTTTGCCCTCGACGGTCAGAGTCCAACCGCTCGAGCCACGTCGCGCGACGGTCCCATACGGCTCCCCGTCGAGCAGAAAACCACGCTCGAAGCTGAGCACGACATCTGACGCGCGTGCCCCTTCGATCATGTGGCTACGCGCAGCTTCGATGGGCCGGCCGACACTTTCTTCGTCACCGGTCAGGAGTATGGTGATTTGAGCACCGTCGAGCCCATCGACGGCGTGTAAAGCCTCGAGCGCGCTCAAGAGCAGAACGGATCCGCCCTTGTCGTCCACGATCCCGGGGCCGCGCGCGATCGAGCCTTCACGCGTGAACCGGTCGAACGCGTCGCCTTCCTCAAAGACCGTATCGATGTGACCAATGAGGAAGAGTTTTCGGCCAGTCGCTCCGGAGCTTCCCGCACGGGTCGCCCACACATGACCGGCACGGTCCACATCTGGCTTCACATCGACCCAATTGGCATCGAACCCCATCGCTGCGAGCCGCCCAACGAAAATATCGCCGACCTCTCGGACACCCGCATGATTGCTTGTGCCCGAGTTGATGTTCACGACCCGCTCTAGGAGGGCGTGGACGTCCGGGACGTTGCTGTCGACCCAAGTCGCCAGCCCATCCGGCACCTGACCAGCCGCAAACGGAGGATCCGCCGAAACCGCAATCAACACCACGGTCGCGACGGCTCCTACGTGCGCCAGTCTGGGGGCGCGCACGCCGCTACTCCGAAATCAGACGCGTCTTCTCATCCGTCGGATCCAGCGGATCGAGACCCAGCCTGCGCAGTTCGTCATTGACTGCCGCGAGATCGGTCTGCCAGATCTCGTTGAGCCGCGTGCTGTACCCGTCCAACTCATCGACCATAATGCGGAAGACGTCCCTCATTCCATCGTTCGGTGCCCCGTCTCCCCGCTCGACCATCGAGAGAAGGTTGGCGAGCCGGTTGTTCACTTTGATTGGGAAGTTGAGCGGATCCTGACCAGACCGGTTCCGGACCTGGTAGACGTTCGCTTCCACCTCAGAAGTGCTCGTCGTCAGGCGCTCCCCGGCCGAAGCCAGGTCGCGGTCGTCCGATTCTTCCAGTCGCTCGTCGAGCTGCTGCTTCACCCGACGGATCGCGATCACCGCCGAGTTGGCCTCACTCACCTTGGCCTGGATCTCCCGACCGAATGTGTACTGCGCTTCCATGTCCGCCACGGTGATATCGGTGATCCACGGGTTCGCGCGGATATCGAACTTCTGTGACCGCGACTGCCCGTCCGCTGTGAGTCGGGCGGTATACGTCCCCGGAGGCGCCTTGGGCGCCATCGTGCGCACTCCCCAGAGGATCATGCCCGGGAACGTCGGAGCCGGGTCGCTCTGAAGATCCCACTGCAGGTGACTCAGGCCGGCTTTGAGCGGCAACGCGGCACCCATCCAGCGGTCCCGCTCCTGCGTCGTGTCAGCTGGGATGATGGTCCGGAGGACCGCCCCAGACGCGTCTAAGATCTCGAGCTTGGCCTCTTCGGGCTGCTCGTCGAACCACCATGTGATGCGAGCCCCCGACGCTGAGCGATACGCTGCGGCCGGCGCGAAGAGTGTCATGGCCTCGTCCGTCATGCCCTCAGTCGCCTGCCGGATGGGGCCGACGTTGTCGAGGATCCAAAAACCACGGCCGTGCGTCCCGATCACGAGTTCGTCGTGTTCTGGAATCACGTCGACGACAGGAATATCCGGGAAGCCCGGGTTCAGTTCCTGCCACAACATCCCGTCGTTGTAGGAGACGTAGACGCCGTGTGCCGTACCCGCGTAGAGCAGACCCTCACGGTTCGGATCTTCGCTGACCGCGTTGACATAAGCGTCCGCTCGGATCCCGCCAGTGATCTTGGTCCAGTTCTGACCGTAGTCGTCCGTCTTCCAGATGTACGGCGCGAAGTCGTCTAGGAGAGGGAGACGGGCGGAGACGTAGGCTCGCCCCGCGTCGAACGCGGAAGCGTCGATGCGGCTCACGCGCCCGAAGTCCGGCATATCGGGCGGCGTCACGTTCTGCCACGTCGCGCCATCGTCCCGCGTGACGTGCACGAGGCCGTCGTCCGAACCCGTCCAGATCACATTGATGTCGACCTTGCTTGGCCCGACCGCGAAGATCGTCGCATACACCTCGGGACCGTTCATATCTCCCGTGATCGGTCCACCCGAGTGTCCAAGTGTCGACGGATCAGCTCGCGTGAGATCGGGGCTCATCTGGTCCCACGTGTTGCCGTTGTTCGTGGTCCTCCACAGACGGTTGGACGACACGAAGAGCATGTTGTCGTCGAGCGGAGAGAAGATGATCGGGAAGGTCCACTGCCAACGCTCGACCATGTCGTTCGCGGGCTCACCCGAGTAGAACCAAGGGTAAGGGTTCACCTCGCGGCCCTGGTTGAGCGTGCGATTGAACCGGTCGATGTAACGACCGTTGTTCGTGCCGGAGAAGAAGATGTTCAAGTCTTTCGGGTCCGGCGCGATGTACCCCGGCTCACCACCACCCACGCGGTAATGGACATCCATTGAGCCCTCGGTGATGCTGCGGTCTTCGTCACCGCCGGCACCGCCACCGAAGCTCATCCGGCTGGCGTTCCAGTCGGAGGGAAGACACAGGGTGCTGTTGTCCTGCTGCGAACCACAGACGTGGAACGGGATGTGCTTCGTCGTTACCGCATGATAGAACTGCGACGTCGAGAACTCCTGGTCACTCCATACGATTTCGGGATCGAAGCTGACCGCTCCACCACCATCGTTTCCGTCGATCAGGTGGTCTGGGTCATCCGGGTCGATCCAGAACGCATGGTGATCACCATGCGTCCCGTTGCTGATGCTCTCGTAGGTCTCGCCACCATCCGTCGATTTATAGAGACCCGTGTTCTGCAGGTACACGACGTCTTCGTCTTGGTGATCCGCGTATACGTGGGTGTAGTAGAAGGCCCGCTGCCGGATCTGGCGGTTGTCGTTCACCATCTCCCAGGTCGCGCCCGCGTCGTCCGAACGAAAGAGTCCACCGTTGTCGTTCTCGAAGAGCGCGTAGACGCGGTTTGAATTCGCGCTTGAGACGGCAAGTCCAATGCGGCCGACGAGTCCGTCCTGGGGCATGCCCGGGTTCCGAGTGATCTCGGTCCAGTTGTCACCACCATCAGTGCTCTTGTACATCCCGCTGCCCTCACCACCGGAGGACATGGTGAACTCCTTGCGGAAGGCGCGCCAAAGCGCGGCGTAGAGCACATCCGGGTTGTTGCGGTCAACGGCGATGTCGATCGCACCGGACCAACCATTCGCAAAAAGCACGCGCTCCCAAGTGTCCCCACCGTCGGTGCTCTTGAAGACGCCGCGCTCTTCGCTCTCAGCCGAGTACTTCCCGAACGAAGCGACCCAGATAATGTCCGGGTTCGTCGGGTGAATACGGATCTTAGAGATGCCGTGTGAGTCGCTGAATCCGACATGCTCCCACGTCTCACCCGCGTCCCGGCTGCGGTACACGCCGTCACCCGGGAGGATGTTTCCGCGAATACAGGTCTCGCCTGTACCAATGAAGATCAGATCCGGGTTGGTCTCGCTGACTTCGACCGCGCCCACGGAAGACGAATTGATCTTGAAGTCCGTGATCGAATTCCAGTCCTCGCCGCCGTTGCTCGTCTTCCACAAGCCACCACCCACGGCACCGAAGTAGGCGACGTCGGGCTGGCCAATGACTCCGGCCACACCAATTGAACGACCACCCCGGTCGGGACCGAGGTTCCGCCAAGCGTAGTTGTCGAGGAGCTCCTCGTTCAGTGTGACGTCTTGAGCAGAGAGTCGGGGGGTCGCGGACACCAACATCATGAGTACCAGTAGTGATGCTGACGACCAACGTACGATGCGCTTCACGGACATGGTTCGACTCGGGATTACGTGGGACGATTCGAGGATGGCCAAGATAAGGGCGAGGTCCGGTCCCCGCACGACTACCCCGACAATGCGTCCCCCAATACGTAACCCGGTAATCATGAACGCATCGAGACTGCGCTCAAGCAGGGAACGATCGAGGTGCTTTGGGAAACAGCCCCGGTTGAGATCGGGTCAGATCACGTGGTCTTAGAGGACCAGGCGGGCGCTCGCACAGAGGAGCGCGCGGACGGCGTGTTCGTGTTCATTGGAGGAGAGCTGCCAACGGACTTCCTGCGCTCAGCCGGCGTGGAAATCGAGACACACTTCGGCGCGCCCTAGGCAACACGCAGACGAGCCTTAGAATGGAGCGCTCCTTCATTCCCCAGCGCTTCGGAAACGAGATATGAAAATGCAGCTCGTCGACACACTCCGTTTGTTCGTCCTCCTGCTAGCAGCCACGGGCACCGCCGCCGCTGCTCAAGAAGCGAACCCGGAAGATGTGGGGTCGATAGATGGCATCCTGCGGGCCTACTACGAGGTCGTTTCCGGCCCCGCCGGAGAAACCGCAGATGTCCCTCGAGACCGCTCTCTGCATCACCCCGACGCCTGGGTGGCCCTGGCTGGAGCGTCCGCAGAGGGCCAGCCGGTCGTGAATGTCACCGACGTCGAGGGCTATCACGGCGACAACGCACCGCGAGCGCAGGGCTTCTACGAGTGGGAGACGGACAGGGTCGTGAGCCGTTCAGGCAACATGGTGCACGTGTGGAGCAGCTATGCGTCCGCGCGAACCGAAGACGGGGAGCCGTACACGTCTGGCGTGAACAGCATCACGCTTTGGCACGACGGGGACCGCTGGTGGATCATGGGTTGGATGTTTGATACATCGGCGGGGAACTAGCTGCGGACGATCGCGTTGAAGTCAAAAAAATGCCCCCGGAACGTCGGAGCGTCCCAGTGGCACTGACCCGCGAAAGGGTCAGCTTCCGGTCGGAGCTAAGTCGAGTCGATCCTCCGGAATCGCGTCGAGCATCTTCCAGGTGCTCTCCATCTCGTGGCCCCACTCCGGCACGAACATCGCTCCACTCATCGTCGTCCTCCTCAAAATCCATGACACGTCATCGTCAGCCCCAACAGACGCCGCAGATACGACGCTCACGCAGCAAAAACAAGTAATGTTACCGTTTGTGTCCGGCACATCGCGGGCAACAACAGCGGATGCGCCGGTGTCACACGGTGTATCGACGATTCCTCACTGCGGAGCCTTCAATGTTACGTCGCATTCCGTTGCTCACCTTCGCCCTCGTTGCTTTCATTGGAACGGCCGAGCTAGCCGCTCAAGTCCCTATAGTCTGGGCGGACGAAGGGCCGCTGACCTGGACACCTCGGCCGACCGAATCTGCTATCGCGGCGAACGATCTTCGGACGCATCTGTACCAGATCGCCGACGACTCGATGAAGGGCCGCGATGCCATATCGCTCGAGAACACCATGACGACGGATTACGTCGCGGCGGTGTTCGAGCGGCTCGGGCTCCAGCCGGCGGGTGACGACGGATACTTCCAGGAGCTTGAGTACGGGCCGATCGCCTTCGATCGGGCTGCGTCTGCTCTGCGGATCGACGACCGAGGCCTTACGACCGGGACGGACTGGGTGCCCTCCGGTGCGGACAGTCGCTCAGCGGTTTCTGGCTCGTTCCAGGGCGAGGATGTGGAGACGGTCTTCGGAGGCCTTTTTGGAGACAAGTCACCCCTTCCCGCCACCGTTCGTGGAAAAGCGGTCGTGCTCCTCGCCGGCCCCGGCGCTGGGATGCCCCAGCGACGTAGCATCTACCGCACAGACACGCGGGCACAGGACGCCGGCGCAGCGTTAGTCATGATCGCGACGGAGGAACTTTCCGCGGCCCTCGTGACCAGCACGTTCGACGGACGCACGAGCATGATGGGGCCCGACGACGCCTCCACGGCAGGTGCCGTACTCAGCCTCTCTGCTGCGGCCTCGCTCTTCGACGCACCGCTTCAGAGCGTGCAGGTCGGCGCACCCGGTAAGACCGTCTCCGGTGCCTGGTCCGAGGAGTACCGCCGGCCCGAGTATCCCACGCGCAACGTCATCGCGATCCTGCCGGGCAGCGACCCGGCACTGCGGGACGAGTACGTGTTGGTTGGCGCTCACAATGACCACGTCGGTATGGTCAACAACGGCCCGGTCGATCACGACTCGCTCCGTGCGTTCAATCGCATCATGCGCCCGCAGGGAGCGAACGACCGCCCCGGGCCGCCGACCGCCGAGCAGCAAGCGCAGATCGACGCGCTTCTCACCCGGGCCCGCTCGATTCGGCCTCCCATGATGGATTCCGTCATGAACGGCGCCGACGACAACGGCTCCGGTACTTCTGTATTGCTCGAGATCGCCGAGTACTTCGCGACCAACCCTGCGCCGAGGCGCTCGCTGATCTTCATCTCGCAGGCGGGTGAAGAAAAAGGCCTGCTGGGTTCGAGTTGGTTCGTGGACCACCCGACGGTCCCGCTTGAGAACATCGTCGCGGCTCACAACATGGATATGCTCGGCAAAGGCCGCGTCACGGATGTGAAGTTCGGCGGCCCCTCATCGATCCAGATGCTGGGTGCCCGACGGCTCTCGACCGAGTTCGGCGACGTCATCGACTCGCTCAACGCGGTGCGCGACGAGCCCATGGCCA
Source organism: Longimicrobiales bacterium (assembly GCA_029245345.1). Lineage (NCBI taxonomy): Bacteria > Pseudomonadati > Gemmatimonadota > Longimicrobiia > Longimicrobiales > Longimicrobiales bacterium. Next base: position 95,745 of record JAQWPM010000017.1, on the reverse strand, counting down.
TCGACTACTCCTGGGACCGCACCAACCACCTGAACCGGTTCTGCAGAAGCGACCAGGTGAACTACTTCCGCAAGGCAATTCCAGTCACGTACTTCTCACTCGGGTACGCGGTCGACTACCACCAGGCCACAGACGAGCCGCGGTACATCGACTACGAACACGGTGCGAAGGTAGGCCGTTTCGTCGCCGACATCATGCGTGCGGTGGCAGACCGAGACAGCCGCGTTGCCGTGCTTCCGCTCGAAGAAAGAGACATGAGCGTCCAGTGCTGATGTAGGTGGGAGTTCGCGGACGTGGGTCAGGTCATCTGAGTCCGGCGGCCAATTCTCGAATCACCCTAATGAATTCGACGATGTCCTCACTGCGAGTCCGCCAATTAACAACAGTAGGCCGCAGGGCGATCTGACCACCGTACTCCGTGGCCCCAGCCGCCACTCGCCCGTCCTCGAAGATCAGCACGCTCCAGCGGTGGTTCAGCTCGTTCAGCTCCTCTTCGCTCAAATCGCCCGGGTTGAGACGGAAGCAGACCACGCTCAGAAGTGGGTCTGCCAAGCGCTCTAACTCCGGCGCCGCATCAATCAGTTCGACCATCTCACCGGCGAGCTCAAGATGCCGCTCGAACATCCTTTGATATCCCACCCGACCGTAGGCTCGCAACGTCGTCCAGACCGTGAGTGCCCGGGCCCGACGTGAACTCTCGGGACCCAGCCCGCCTAGCACAGGGCGTGAATCCGTGGGGTCGGCCAGATAGCGGGCCGTGTAGGCAAACGCCTTGGCCATGATCTCCCGGTCGCGGACGAAGGCGTATCCGCTGTCGTAGGGCACGTTGAGCCACTTGTGGCCGTCGACCGTCACCGAGTCTGCGCGCTCGACTCCTCGCACCAGATGAGCGGTCCTGTCCGAGACGGCCGCGAAGAGGCCAAACGCACCATCTACGTGGAGCCAGGCGCCATACCGCTCCGCGAGGTCAGCCATTTCATCTACCGGATCGAAGTCCCCAGCATTCACCTCGCCGGCCACAGCCATGAGGACGGCTGGCGCACCGTCGAGCGCCTGGAGCGAGGCCTCCATGGAAGCGAGGTCCACACGACCCACGGCATCCCTCGTGTGGCGCTCGACGCTCGATCGCCCGATCCCGAGGAGTGACAGAACCTTCACCGCACTCGCGTGCACATATCCGCTGGTCAGAACGGGCATGGCGGGGAGACCAACGAGACCGTCCTCTGACACGTCGACGCCGTGGCGTTCACCCCACCACTGACGGGCCGCAGCCATCCCGACGAAATTCGCCATGCTCGCGCCGGTCACCATGACGCCAGTCATGTCTTCGTGCAGCCCAAAGAGATCCTTCAGCCACTCGAGCGAGAGTATCTCGAGCTCGACGGTGAGGGGAGAACCAACCCAGGCGTAGGACGGGTTGTCGAGCAGGCTCGTGAGCCAGTCCGCCCCCATCGCAGCAGGCGTGGACCCTCCGACCACCCAATGAAAGAAGCGCGGTCCCGAGGTGGTACCCGTCGCAGGCAAGCCGTTCTCGTACAACTCGCGCAACGCGGCTTCCGCGCCAATGCCTTCGCTGGGAAGGCTTCGCTGGAATCCAACCAGCGCTTCGCGTGCAGCGTCGTAATTCAGCGCGGGCAGGTCGTCGACACGTCCGAGATAGTCCGCAGCGATCTCGTTGAAGGCGGCCCGCACCGCGTCTAGTTCGTTCCGGTCAGGGTCAGTCATCAGGAGCTACTCTGCGAAGGACAGATGGAGACTGGGACGCCCGCGAAGGTCCCCAGTTGTTGATGACACCCAAGAACGTGTCCCCGTAGCGACTCAGCTTTGCTGGGCCTACTCCGGAAACGTCGAGCATTTCATGGGGGGTCTTGGGCTTCACCGCCGCGAGTTCGCGGAGCACCTTGTCGCTGAAGACGATGTACGCCGGCACGCCCTGACGATCCGCCACTTCTTTGCGCACATCGCGGAGCCGCTGGAATAGGGCTTCCTCCTCTGGCTCGACCGGACCAGCAGTCGACGTGACATGCTTCGACTTGCGCGTCCGACTCGATCCCGTCGGCATGTGCTCGGCGGCCAAATCTTCCACGGTCACACCCGTGCAGACATCACATGAGGCATCACACGGGGCCATGATCTCGTCGAAGTGGGCGAGAATGAGCTGGTGCCGACACCGGCGGGACTCCACGAGCCTGAAAAGGTCGACGGTCGCTTGGTGCTTCTGATGCCACACGTCCGGATCGTCGATGTCGTTCAGAAAGCGCTCGTGCATCTTTACGTCCGCCCACGAATAGAAGAGCACACAATCGCTCTCGAGGCCGTCGCGGCCTGACCGCCCGATCTCTTGATACCAAGACTCTACGTCCTTCGGCATATCCCGATGGATCACGAAGCGGACGTTCGACTTATCGATGCCCATTCCGAACGCCACTGTTGCCACGATCACGTCGATATCGTCGCGCTGGAACGCTTCCTGGTTTCGCTGGCGCTCCTCCGCTGGGAGCCCAGCATGATAGGGCAGCGCCTTCACCCCACGCTCCCTAAGGAAGTCGCTGGTCTGCTCGACAGCCTTTCGGCTGAGGCAATACACGATCCCGCTCTCACCAGCCTTGCGACGGATCAGAGAGAGAATCTCGTTCCGTGTATTGCCGGTGCCCTTCTTCCGGATCGAGATGTTTAGGTTGTGGCGAAAGAACGATCCCTTGTAGCCGGCCGGCTTACGCATGCCGAGCTGCCTGAGGATGTCCTTCGCCACCCGACGTGTCGCGGTGGCGGTCAGCGCCAACACTGGAACGTTCAGTCCTTCCTTCAGGCGCTGCAATTTCCGGTACGATGGCCGGAAGTCGTGTCCCCACTGACTAATACAGTGCGCCTCGTCCACAACGAGTAACGAAATGGGGCATCCCTGAATCAACTCACGGAGCTGCCCCTCGAGTGCTTCCGGCGCGAGGTAGACGAGTTCGTAGTCCCCGCGACGCAGGCCGTCCAGTCTGGACTGTCGTTCGCCCCAATCCAGCGTCGAGTTGATCTCGACGGCCTTGAAGTCCAAGGCATGTAGCGCATCGACTTGGTCTTTCATCAGACTGATGAGGGGCGAGATGACGAGCACCGTTCCGTCCAGAATCCGCGCCGGGAGCTGGAACGTCAGCGACTTTCCCGCGCCCGTGGGCATGACCGCAATGCAGTCGCGTCCTTCAAGGACAGCATCTACGACTTCACGTTGGCCGGGGCGGAATTCGTCGAATCCGAATACGTCTTGGAGGACGACAAGAGGGTCTGAGGCGGGCAAACCGTGTGGGGCCAGGGGACAGAAGACCGCTGAACATAAGGGTCTTCGAGCGTGGCAGGGATGGCGCGATGCGCCCCACTCCCCCGGACTACGTACGTATACGTCATTCGCTACGAATTCGTAGCCGTGATCTAGGGATACCGACGTACAGAGCTGCGCGGCCCAAATCGGCATCGTTCCCCCGTGAACAAGACGGACCACCCCGCATCACGGAGATAGAACCATGTCACGCAAGATCATCCACTTCGCAATCGCAGCCCTGATGACCGTCGCAGCCGTCCAGCTCGCAATGGCCCAGGGCCGTCCTGAAGTTCCCGCAGATCGAGTCGCACGAAGGCTTCCGCGGCAGCACCTGTCCGGGCCTCGTTTCGGATTCACAACATTTACAGACGACCTCGCCAAGCAGCGCGCCGCTGCTGCTGATGTGAGCAATATCATGAGTCAGTTCGGTTGGCAGTTCGAAACGTAGATCATGTCCACGAGCAGTCGCGCGACCGCACTCATGGAGTGGATCGTCCTGGTCGGCGGAGTCGAACAGGATGAGTGGATCATGGGCGTCGCCTGGATCGCCGGCTTCCGCACCGAAGGCGGTCTCGAATTCGGCGTGGGCCCCAACGTCGGCTTGAACCAGGAAGGAAATCACACGAGCTCGATGGTCGTAGCCGGCGGCGCGACGACGCCATTCGGCGACCTCTACGTCCCGCTCAACATTGCGGTCGCATTTGCAGAAGGCGGACCGCGGATCACCACTCTTATGGGCTGGATCAGCGGGTAACCGCACGCCCATGAACCCAGACGCGGGCTGAGATCAGCGGAGCCGCCGGTCGCCCCAAGGGGTGGGCGGCGGTCTTCTCGTCCCCCTTGGGTGTGGTGGCTATACTCCTCGTCTACACCGATTCCGTGGGATTGAGGAGACCGATCCATGTTGAAGGCCCTCGCGCTCGTTGCGCTCTTCCAGGTACCCGCTCCGACTCAGGAGCTCGCCCCCGACACTCGCTACGACCCGTCGATCCCGACGCTATCCGCCGTAGCGGGACACGACTTTCGAGCCGAGATCACGCCGCCTGCACAGGTCGTCGAATACATGGAGGCGTTAGCCGCCTCGAGTGACCGCGCAGAGCTGATCTGGACGGGCGAGACGTGGGAAGGCCGTCCGACCGTCATGCTCGTGCTCGGCTCCGTCGAGCGCATGGCCCGCTTGGACGAGATCAAGGCGGACCTCAAGCGTATCGCTGACCCGCGGGGCCTTACTGACGACGAAGCCGCCCAGCTCATCGCCAGCCTTCCGGTCGTTTCGGCGATGGTGCACGGCGTGCACGGAAACGAAATCAGCTCCAGCGGGGCCGCGATGGCGGAGGCCTACCATCTCCTCGCCGCCCAAGGAGACCCGACGGTCGACCTTATCATGTCCGAGTCGCTGGTCCTCATTGACCCGATGCAGAACCCGGACGGGCGAGCCCGCTTCGTCATGCAGAACGCAATGGGCCGCGCACGGTGGGAAGACGACGAACCTGCCTCCGCTGAACACGACGAGCCGTGGCCGGGCGGAAGGGTCAACCACTACCTCTTCGACCTGAATCGCGATTGGTTCGCGCAGAGCCAGCCGGAGACGCGCGGTCGCGTGAAGGCCCTCCTGGATTTCATGCCCCACGTCGTGGTCGACCTACATGAAATGGGCGGCAACTCCACATACTACTTCCCGCCCAATGCCATTCCGGGGAACACGTGGACCACGGAAGAGCAACGCGCCCTGAATGACATCTTCGGCGCCGCGAACGCCTCTAAGTTCGACGAACGCGGCTTCGCGTACTTCAACCGCGACACCTACGACGCGTTTTATCCCGGCTACGGCGTCTCCTGGCCCATGGCCCAGGGTGCGATTGGCGCAACCTACGAGCAGGCGTCCGCACGCGGCCTCGTACTCATGCGGACAGACGGCGACCAACTGACGTACGGCGACGGAGTGCTCCATCACTTCACCGCCGCCATCCAGACTATGGCGACGGCGGCCGAGCACCGTGAACGCATCCTTCAGAGCTTCGTGGACTTCCGTGCGAGTGCAGTGGCTCTCGGCGCATCGGGGAACCGGGAATACATCCTCACGTCGGAGCATGACCCGGGCATGGCAGGCAGGCTGGCGAACACGCTCGTGATGAACGGCATCGAGGTGGAGAAGGCCCTCGAACCTGTGAACGTGGGAGGTCGTACGCTTGCTGCCGAAGGGACCTACATCGTGCCGATGGACCAACCGGCACATCGACTCATTCGCAACCTGCTCGATCCGCACACACCTATGGATCCCGTGTTTGTTGAGCGCCAGATCGAGCGGCGCGCGAACCGGCTCCGCGACCAGATCTACGACGTGACCGCGTGGAGCATGCCTTCGCTTTGGGACGTCGAACTGATCGTGTCCGAGCGCGCCACTGGTGCGGCGACCGTGTCGCTGAACAACACCCGCCAGCTCTCCGACGTGGCCCAGCTCCCCGAGACGGTGGTCGGCTACCTGATGCCTTGGGGCACCAACGCCGCAGCGGCTGTGGCCGAACTGCTCCGAGAAGGAATCCGCGTTCGGTCTGCGGGTGGAGAGTTCACGCTCGACGGACGGGACTTCGGAGTGGGCACCGCGATCATCCGCAACTCGGACAACGGACCGGGCTTGGGGCAACGACTCGCGCGGATCGCATTGAAGCACCACGCGCCGGTGGTCCCTGTGGATGATTCGTATGTGCGGGAAGGGATGTCGCTCGGGTCAGGACGTGTCTCCCATCTCGTCGAGCCCCGTGTGCTTCTCGTGTACGACCAACCGGGCCAGACCTATTCGGTCGGGTGGGCGCGGTATGTGCTCGAACAGCGCTACGGGCAAAAGACCACGGCCGTGCGGGCAACCAGCCTGGGCCGGGTCGTCCTCTCGGACTACGACGTCATGGTCTTCCCTAGCGGCAACTACGGCTCCGTGGTCAGCGACGGGATGCTCACTCGCCTACGTGGCTGGATGAGCGACGGCGGGACCATGATCACGATGGCCGGCTCAACGGAATGGGCATCGCGTGCCGGGCTACTCGCAACGACCTCGGAACGACGCGGGGGGCGGGCCACCGGAGACGCCATACCCGGAAAAGACACCGCCGACCAGCCGATCGATTACTTGGAGGCTATCGCGCCAGGAGACGAAGCGCCCGAGCAGACGCCCGGCGCCATCGTGCGCACACTCCTCGACAGGGGTCACTGGCTCTCCTCCGGTACGGACGGAGAGATCGGTGTTCTCGTTGAGGGGTCTCGGATTTTCCGACCCATCACGCTCGACCGTGGTGTAAACGTCGGGAGGTACGCGGACGTAGACGACCTCGTCATGGGTGGAATCGTGTGGAACGACGCGAAACCCCAGCTCGCCAACAAGGCATTCCTCATGTATCAGCCAATGGGACGTGGACAGTTGATCTCGTTCGCTGAGGACCCCAACTACCGGGCTTACGCGGAAGCCACCCAACTCCTCTTCATCAATGCGGTTTTACTGGGACCCGGGAACTGATCGCGGCAAAGGAGCAGCAAACTCTGGGACGGGCTCTCACGCGTAATCATGACCATGTCTAGCGGTGTAGTCTTCATGGAAAACAAGATTTGGATTGCCCTAGCGGTCGCCATCCTGGCCTCTGCCACTCCTGCCCAAGCGCAGTACCAGTGGACGTCTGGCCGCCCGGATGGGAGTGCCCCCATTGGAGTCATGGGGGAGCAGACGAACTCCAAAGGGGAGTTCACGCTTTCGTACCGCTTTATGCAGATGTCCATGGCGGACAGCCGGCAAGGCACGAACACGGTCGCGACGGCCAGCGTGCTGAACAGCTTCCTGGTGTCGCCAACCTCCACGGACATCACCATGCACATGCCGGGGATCATGTTCGCCCTGAGCGACCGGGTCACACTGATGGGCATGGTGAATTACGTGGACAAGTCGATGCTCCATGTGACACGCTCGAACACGAACTTCACGGCAGAGTCCTCCGGCCTCGGCGATGCCTCGTTGAGCGCTCTGATCGGATTGAAGCAGAGTGGCTCCATTCGGGCGCACCTCAACGCGGGCATCTCCATCCCGACGGGCTCGATCGAGGAGACCGGAGTGAACCCGACGAGCAACGGCAACGCCGTTCAGATGCCCTACCCGATGCAACTCGGTTCCGGAACGGTCGACCTGATGCCCGGCCTCACCATCCTCGGGATGTCGGAGTCATGGTCCTGGGGTGTTCAGGGTCGCGCCACGCTGCGCATGGGCGAAACGGACCGAGAATACACGGCCGGAAACGTCACCGAGGGCACAGCTTGGTTGGCGCTCAAAGTGATGGACCGGCTCAGCGTGTCGGCCCGTGTCATGGCCCGGAACTGGGATGACTACGAGGGCCACGACACCGCATTCACGAATCCGATGATGAACCCAGCGATCCGCGAGGATCTACGCGGCGGCACCAGAGTCGATGTCCCTCTGGGCTTCAACTACTTCTTCAATGGAGGGCAGTTGAAAGGACATCGGCTGGGCGCAGAATGGACGATTCCTGTCTATCACGACCTCCACGGCCCACAGCTCGGATCCAACTGGGGGCTCACGATAGGCTGGCAGAAGTCCTTCGAGCCAATCGGCTAGGCTTCGCCCAAGAGTCCAAAAGCCCGCCGGCTCCAGGGGACGACACCCTACGAGCGCACCGATCAGCGGAAAATGAAGCCGTCAGCCAGTGGATCCCGCGGGTCGATCAACAACTCGTTCCGCCCCGTCACGTACGCGCGGCCTGTGATCTCTGGGCTGATCGCGTTTCGGTCTCCGACGGGAACTTCGCCAAGCACCCGTCCCTTGAATGTCGTCCCCAAGATGCTCTCCACCACGATCTCCTCCTTCTGGTGGAGTTCACCGCGCTCATAGTGGATCGCCATACGCCCGGCCAAACCGGTCCCCGTAGGACTGCGATCGATCTCCCCGTTGGCGAACACGCAGACGTTACGGCTATGTGAGTCCTCGTCGTGGGCGGGCCCAACGAAGATCGTCCCATAGACAAAGGCCAATTCAGGATCGAGCGGGTGGGTTGGCGGATTCTTGACCTGAACGGTGTCCTTAATCGTTCGCCCAAGCTGAATGAGCTTATCGGCTTCGTCCGGCAGCAATTTCAGGCCGAACTGTTCCGCGTCCACGTAGGCGTAGAACGCCCCGCCGTAGGCGAGGTCGTACTTCACCGTACCGCAGCCCGGCACCTCGATCTCTTGATCGAGTCCGCCCACGAAGGAGGGGACGTTGATGAACGAGACCTCTTCTACGAGGCCCTCCCGCACCTTCGCCCAAGCTTCCACAAGACCGGCCGGTGTGTCGATCCGGACGAGTGATTCAGGCTCCCGGGCAGGCAAGACCCCGGTCTGGAGCAACGCCGTGGTGACGGCGATAATCCCGTGACCGCACATCGTGCTGTAGCCCTCATTGTGCATAAAGAGCACCCCGATATCCCCCCGAGGGCTCGTGGAAGGCACCACCAAGCACCCATACATGTCCGCGTGCCCGCGGGGCTCCCACATCAATGCGCGCCTCAACCCCTCATGCCATTCCTTGGCGAATCGCCTTTGATCCAGAATCGACTCTCCAGGTAATTCAGGGAATCCAGCGAGGATCACACGAAGTGGTTCTCCTGCCGTGTGTGCATCAACAGTGACCAACCTCCGCCAACCCTCCGGTGGGGCCCACTTGTTCAGCCGCTCGGCCCATTCCTTCATTTGCTTATTCTCTTGATACCTGGGGAATATTTCGGGAGATTCTTTCTTGGATCAGTGCTTACAACCGGTAACGAATATGTCGAAGCCAAAAAACGGAAGCGCTACCGCCGGTTCCGTAGAGACTCCTCCATCGTCGAGTCGCATTTCCATGGAAGATCGTCAGGTAGAGTCGCCCCCGACCGCGCCCGGCGCGATGGAATACGACTATACGAACTTCTACTTCGGAGCCGGAGACGACGCCTTCGCGTTACTCCAGCCCTTCGATGACTGGTGGCAGGAGGCAAGGTCCTCCGGATACTACCTCTATGAGCTTCCGATCCATTCGAGGCCGGGAACTCGTATCGACGTCGAAGACACCAAGACCGGCGAACTTCGCAAGGGATTGGTCAACTTCGCGTCGTACAACTATCTCGGACTGTCTTACCGCCCTGAGGTAATCCAAGCGATCAAAGACGCCGCCGACCATTACGGCGGTGGCTCCTCAGGATCGCCCATCTTGAGTGGAACTACGGAAATCCACCAGGAGCTCGCTCAGGAAGTGGCCGCGTTCAAAGGCAAAGAAGCGGCGATGATCTTCCCGAGCGGCTACAGTGCCAACGTGGGAACCATCGGCGGGCTCATGCGGTCCGGCGACCTGATCGTTGCAGACCAGTACGCACACGCCAGTGTCGTAGATGGCATGATTCTGTCCAAGGCGAAGTCGCGCTTCTTCCGCCACAACCGGGTCGACGACCTCGAGAGGAAGATTAAAGGCTTCAACGGCAAGAAGCTCGTCATCGTCGAGGGTGTGTACTCCATGGACGGCGACGTACCGCCGCTCGGGGATATCCTGGAAGTGTGCCGCCGACACGGCGCTCGTCTCATGATCGATGAAGCCCATTCGGCCTTCGTCTACGGCGAGACGGGTAGAGGCGTGGTTGAAGATCAGGGCTTCGACGCTGAAGTGGACATCCACCTCGGGACCTTCTCGAAGAGCCTCGGTGGGCAAGGAGGCTACACGGCTGGGTCCAGGCAACTCATCAACTACCTCCGTGGCTTCTCGCGCTCGCGCTTCTTCTCGTGTGCTCTTTCTCCGGTCGTTGTGGCCGGTGTGCGGAAGGCGCTCGAATTGGCAACCAACGAACCAGAGCTGCGCACGAAGCTCTGGGAAAACGTCGCGTACATGCAGAAGTTGCTCGCAGACGCTCAGGTCCCGATTGGTGACTCGACCTCTCAGGTCATCCCGATCATGGTCCGCGACGACGCGCGCATCTTCCAGATGGGTGAGGAGATCTTCCGCGAAGGTGTCTTCATCAACCCTGTGCAGTACCCCGCGGTCGGGAAGCACAAGTCGCGCTTCCGCATGTCGATCTCGGCTGCACATTCAAAGGAAGAACTTGAGGAAGGCGCCGCGGTGATCATCCGCGTCCTGCGGAGGCACGGCATATGTCCGTAGGGAGCTACCGCTTCGAGACTGGGGTCAGTGCGTTCTTCGAGATGGCCACGGCGGACGCCCGTGCCCTTTTGCCGGAGCACCTCGAGCCGATCGAGGTCCGGCATCAGAGGAGCATATTGTCCGTCACGGCTTTCCTTTTCGACGACAGCGTCGTGGGGCCGTACACGGAGTTGATGTTCTCAGTGATCGTACCGCCCATGGTGGCCCAGTGGGGACAGCACGCCAAGGCTGGCTTCTTCCCGTTTTTAGCGGCGACGAGCTCCGCGGAGGCCCGGCGGATCAAGTCGGAGCGCTTTCACTTCCCCTATCACCCGGAAGACATCGACGCGCAGTTCATCGAGACCGACGACCGGGTGCGCATCCGCGTCTTCGGTGGCGGTGACCCCATCATCGACATGAGCGTGACACAGGGTCAGTGGGAGACCACGACGCACCTGCTTCAGGGCTTCATGATGAACGGCGACGAGAAGCTCCGCACCACGCTTCAGATTAGCGGCGACTACACGGTGCATGAGAACGAGCGCGGTGAGATGACGCTCTTCCCTCACGCGATGACCCTTGACCACCTGCAGGGAGACGTCGGCGAGTATCCGTTCCGGGAACACTGGTTCAAGAACGGGACCGAGGTCTTCCACAACTTGGAGGCCTTCTAAGGCCTGCCGCTTCTCAGGAAGCCACGAAAACAATGACCCTGTCGGCCCGTGCGGCTGGCGGGGTCGTTTCGTAAATTCGAGCAGCAATACCGAAAGGAGGCTCCGCGAGTCGCGGGATGCGGGATGTGAAGAGACATTCCACGCAGCTCGTATGTCGGGAGTTCGGGGACGGTCGTTCAGGGCCGCCCTTCTTCCAGTCCTTACTCCAAATCAAGGAGAGTTTCGTGAGACTCGACATTCGCCGAAGTATCCTCGCCCTAGCCATCGCCGCGGGCACCGCAACACCCGTAGCCATCCAGGCACAAGCCACGGATGCGTGGGCGGTAAGCAGTTGGGGCGGTACGCTGATGGCTGGGGCGCAGGAAATCCCCATGGTATTCCATGTGACGCGGGCCGAGGACGGCTCGCTGACTGGTACCCTCGATGTACAGGGTGTCAGTATGCCGCTTACCACCGTCACCGCTGAGGGCTCCATGCTCACCATGACGTTCCCCGTTCCCGGGGGCGGCACATACGTGGGTCCCACAGACGACTCTGGTGACGCACTGGAAGGCACATTTACTCAAGCCGGACAGTCGTTCCCAATGAAACTGGAACGCACTGAAGGGGGGGCCCCCGAGCCCCCTCTTCGTCCGCAGGAACCGAAAGGGCCGTTCCCGTACGGGGTTCAAGAAGTCACGTTCGCGAACGACGAAGCAGGAATCACTCTCGCCGGCACAATCACCATGCCGGACGGTGAGGGGCCGTTCCCTGGTGCGATTCTCGTGAGCGGATCAGGGCCGCAGGATCGAGACGAGACACTTCTCGGGCACAAACCCTTCTGGGTCCTCGCGGACCACCTGGCCCGCCAAGGCGTGGCAGCCCTCCGCTATGACGACCGGGGCATCGCTGAATCCGAAGGCGACTTCGCCACCGCAACGTCCCGAGACTTCGCATCCGACGCACTCGCCGCCGTTCAAGCGCTCGCCGCGCAGCCGAACGTCGCCGCAGCTGAAGTGGGCATCATTGGGCACTCGGAAGGCGGGCTCGTAGGCCCCATGGCCGCTTCACAGTCCAGCTCGGTCGGCTTCGTGGTCATGCTCGCCGGACCAGGCGTGACAGGCCTGGAGATCCTTACCGAACAGGGTCGCCTGATCAACGAAGCAGCTGGTGCGTCTTCGGAGGTCACGGCGATGAACACGCGCATCCAAAACGTCCTAGCTGAGATCGTGAAGAATGAACCGGACCCGGATGTTGCGGCCCCGCTCATGAAGGCAGCCATGCAGGCGGAGTTCGACGGACTGAGCCCGGAACTCAAGTCCGCAGCCGGCGAGGGGCTCTCCCAGGGTGTGATCGACCAAACCATCCAGCAACTCAACACGCCGTGGTTCCGCTTTTTCTTCGAGTACGACCCACGTCCTGCGCTGGAATCAATGACCGCACCAGTCCTCTCATTGATCGGTGGGAACGACCTCCAGGTACCGTATCAGCAGAACATGCCGGAGATTGAGGCAGCCTTCAGCCGTTCGGGCCACAACGATGCGACCGTTCGTATGCTCCCAGGGTTGAATCACCTCTTCCAGGAATCAGAAACGGGCTCTCCATCCGAGTATCAGAACATCGAACAGACGTTCAGCCCTGAAGCCCTCGACATTGTCAGCAGCTGGATCCGAGAACGCTTCAGCGGAACGTCCATCAGCGACAGGTAACCCTTCCTTTGTCAGCCCAACGACCGCAGGATCTCGTATTCACTCTCTACGGTGAATACCTCCTCAACAGGGAGCACCCTGTGTGGGTCGGGAGCCTAATCTCGCTCCTTCAGCCTTTTGGCCTGTCAGAGGGAGCCGTGCGCACGGTGCTGTCTCGGATGGCCCGAAAGGGATGGCTCGATGCGCAGAGACTCGGCCGAAACTCGTTCTATGAGCTGACACCGCAGGGGAAGCACCTCTTGGAGGAAGGCCAGCAGAAGATCTTCCATCCTTCCTGGGACACCGACTGGGACGGCACGTGGTTTCTCCTGGCCTACTCCATTCCCGAGGACGTGCGCCAACTCCGCGACCGTCTTCGCGACAGGTTGGCATGGCTCGGCTTCGGATCGCTCGGCAACGGGTTATGGATCTCACCGCATGACGTGGCGGCAGAGGTGCTAGAAATCTCAGGCCTGCTCGGAATCGACCAGCACTTGGAGTGTTTCAAAGCACAGCGCCTGGGCAACAACGACATCCGAGAACTGGTCACCAAGTGCTGGGACCTCCCGGCAATCAACGCCCGCTACATCGACTTCGCTGGCCGCTGGGCCCCAGAGTTGAGCCGCTGCCTCGCCGGAGTGCCGAAAGGGGATGTTCCCCCCGGAGAATGTTTTACGCTTCGCTTCGACCTGATCCATGAATTCAGGACATTCCCCCTGGAAGATCCGTATCTGCCCCGGTCCCTTCTCCCGGCCGGCTGGCACGGAGATGAAGCCAACCACCTCTTCCAGACGCTCCACGATCTACTAGAGGGACCCGCAGATACGTATGTGGACGAGATCTTGGGAGAAGCGCCGGTCGCACCTACGGCCCCAGAACGAGAGTAGGCGAGGGACCTTCCCGCCGTCGGGCGGCCTACCTAAGCTTCCGCGTCACCAGAACAAACAAAGGCTCCCATGACGTTCTTTCGCCCCGGCGGTATCGCCGCACTCCTCGTTGTCGCGTCGGCTTGCTCCGCCCCTGACGCCGGCAGACCCGACCCTCGAGCCACCACCTATCTGGCGATTGCGGGCGCCGAGGACGCGAGACCCACCGAAGGCCGGAACCTCGAGACCCTTCTCCGTGCATCTCAGCTCGAGCACGTCTTCTTGAGGCAGACCGCAATCCGCGCCCTCGGACGACTGCAAAATCCCGACCTACTCGATGAGATCTCGGGGCACCTCGGAGATCCTCGGGCCGAAATTCGAGCCGAAGCTGCTGACGCGGTGGCCCAGGCGGTACACGGCTCCGACGGTCAAGCTGCATACGACCTCCTCATGGAACGCCTCGCCGCCGAGACATCCATGGGAGTCAGGGGTGTCCTGGCTCGCTCGCTCGGCAGACTACAACTGGACGACGAACACCGAGTACAAACCCTGTCCGCACTTCTCGATCTGACCCAAGTAGACAATGAGGACGCACCGGTAAGTCAGATGGGCGGCGTCGCACTGGGCATCGAGTCCTTGATTCGTGCGGGGACTCCCCTCACGGAACGGGCCCGGGGCCGGCTCACGAACCTGCTGGGATACGACCTCCTGGATGGCCGGCAGGAGCCGGAGTCAGGACGGGTGCGCTCCATGGCAGTGGCCGCCCTGGGAGGTGCTGGAGCGATGGGGGTTCGGCAGGTCGAGCCGACGTTGCGGGATCCCTCAGCTCGCGTGCGAATCGCTGCCTCTGGGTACCTAGGGACGGTGCCCGTTACGGCTCAGCCTGAACTGATCCGCCGGGCGCTCGGGGATCCGAGCGTGGGCGTTCGCATCAACGCCGTGCGGCAACTCGTGCGATCCGAGCGTGACGCCACCGCGTGCAGCCGACTGATCGCCGTCGCGACTCAAGACATGGCCCGCGGCCCTCAAGTGCTCGCGATGGACGGCCTCGCGGAACCGTGCGGGAACGCCGACGTGCAGGTCCAGGCGCTGTTGGGTGCGGCCTCCACACTGGGAGCGGAAACGGCGGATGACTGGCAGGTGCCGGCGCACGCACTGGTCGCGCTGGCTCACATGTCGCCGGAGTTGGCCCGGCGGGTGCTCCCGGCCTTTGTGAACCATGACAATCCTTTCGTCCGCGGCTACGGAGTGCGTGCGGCAGACGTGCTCGGAGATGTCGACCTAGTCGGAGAGATGGCCACTGATCCCTCCGCCAACGTCCGTACGATCGCGCTGCAGTTGCTCGGAGCACGGGACCTCGTGTCAGATCAGATGTTGATCGCTCAGCTCTCGGACGACGACCCTCAGGTCCTCATGACGGCCTCGCGCATGCTGGCGGGTTCACGGCTCGGCATCGTCGCAGCTTCCGCTTCCCTCTCGGCGTTCGAACGCATCTCCAGAGCGCACAGGGAGACCTGGAGAGATTCGAGATCGGCCCTCCTAACTCGTGTCGCCGAGTTGGGCGATCGCTCATTGATCGAGCGACTCGAGCCCTACCTTGAAGACTACGATGCGGTAGTCGCAGGAGAGGTCGCTCGGACGCTACGGAGTTGGACCGGGCAGCCGTACACGCCGGACCCGCAACCGCTGACTCGTGCGGCCCTACCAACGTCGAGCGAGTTGCAGGATCTGGAAAACACGGTGGTCGTCCTGCACATGCGACGCGGCGGACAGATCCACGTCCAGCCGCTGCCTTACCTCGCGCTCACGAACGCGCATCGATTCGTGCGGCTGGCCCGTGAAGGACGGTTCGACGGACTGACGTTCCACAGATGGGCAGCCAACTTCGTGATCCAGGGCGGAAGCCCCGGAGCCAACGAGTATTCAGGGGACGCCGCGTTTTCGCGTGACGAGGTCGGTTCGCTGCCGCATTGGCGTGGCACGGTCGGCCTTTCGACCCGTGGTCACGACACGGGAGACGGCCAGATTTTCGTGAACCTGACGGACAATGTTCGCCTCGACCACGACTATACGGTGTACGGCATCGTCGTCGACGGCATCGAAGTCGTGGACGAAGTGGTGGAGGGAGACGTCATTGCGCGAGCCGAAGTTCGTATCCAGAACTGATCTGTAATGGGACCGATAGTTGCCGGACGAGCCAGCCAATCGTCTATTCCGGTTACCTGATGACCAAAGACCAAGACATAGGAAGCTGAATGCAGCTCTACACGAAGATCTTGATCGGGCTGTTCGCCGGCGCGGGTGCCGGCGCGATCGCAAACCTCGGTGAAATCACCTGGCTCCAGAATTTGTTCAGCAATCTCGAACCCATCGGGACGGCGTTCATCAACCTCATTACGATGATCGTCATTCCGTTGGTCGTGGCAAGCCTTCTGGTGGGTACTGCATCACTGGGAGACCTCCGCAAACTGGGGCGCATCGGCGGAAAGACCGTCGCCTTCTACATGACCACGACCGCCGTTGCAGTGGTCATTGGTCTCGGACTGGCGAACATCATCAAGCCGGGTGCAGGTGTCTCGGAAACAACGCGAGACGAACTCGCTGCACGGTATGGCGGGGACGCCATGGCTCGGATGGATCTTGCGGATCAGGCCCCAGGCTGGGTCGAGACGCTCATGAGCATCATCCCCAGGAACCCGGTGCAGGCGGCCGCGGAAATGGACCTGCTCTCGCTGATCTTCTTCACGATGGCCTTCGGCGCAGCACTCACCGTCGTGGCGCCAGCGCGTCGAGATGCCGTGCTGAACTTCTTCCACGGCATCAACGACGCCTCGATGGCGCTGATCAACTGGATTATGGAGCTGGCTCCATACGCCGTCTTCGTTCTGATCGCGGCCGTAGTGTCCAACTTCGGGTTCGACCTGCTGCAGAGCCTTCTGGTGTACACCTTCGTGGTCGTACTCGGGCTCATGATGCATGCGTTCGGTACGTACGGGCTCATTCTCAGGTTCTTTGCGAAGCTCCGACCATCGCGTTTCTACAAGAAGATCGCCGCCGTACCTCTTCTCGCATTCTCGACCTCTTCGTCGAACGCGACACTCCCGCTCACCATTGAGACGTCTAAGGACGAGCTCGGTGTCTCGGATGAGGTCGCGAGTTTCGTCCTGCCGCTGGGCGCGACGATCAACATGGACGGTACGGCCCTCTATCAGGCGGTGGCTGTGATGTTCATCGCCCAGATCTACGGGATCGACCTCAGTTTGGCGGACCAACTCATCGTTGTGCTCACCGCTACCCTCGCTTCGGTTGGTGCGGCGGGCGTGCCGTCCGCAGGGATCATCACCCTGATCATCGTGCTCAACTCGGTAGGGATGGGGCAGCACGTCCAGGCGGGAATCGCGCTCATCCTTGGTGTTGACCGAATCCTGGACATGATCCGCACCTCGGTGAACGTGACAGGCGACCTCACATGCTCGGCCTTTATCGCGCGCACAGAGGGCGAGTCGCTCAAAGAGGATGTCGCTCTTCCAGCCTGACCCAGCCGCGCGACAGTAGCTTGACTCGGCTGCAGAGCGCGGCTTGTGAGTGAAAACGAGGCCCCGGAGGATCACTCCGCCGGGGCCTCGTTTTCACTCCTCCCAGCGGATCCCCGGCCTCAACAAGAGGACGGGGATTTTTATGCCCAGAGTACTCCCGCTGCCCATGGTGGCGGACCAGCTCGGCGGGGTGGGCACAACCCACCTCCATATTGGGCACGGTGGGGAGTGCCTGGCTCGTCAGGTTACAAGGAGTCACTCCCAGGGCCCTGATCGCCTTCGCTCTGGTGACTGGCCTACTGTTCGCGAAGCTCACGAGCCGGCCCACCGACTTGTTTTAGCGCAGAGAACCCGTTCATCTGACCCATATGAAAATTGGACTCGTCGGCTTCGCCGGCTCGGGCAAAACAACGGTATTCAACGCCATGACCGGAATGGATGTGCCGGTCGGCTTCGGCGGGGAAGTCCGCCTTGGGTCCGTGCGGGTGCCCGACGAGCGCATCGACACGCTTTCGGAGATGTTCTCGCCGAAGAAGACGACGTACGCAGAGATGAGCTTCTGTGACGTGCCCGGCGAACACGGCTCAGACAAGAAGGGCCTGTCTCCACGTGGCCTCCAGCAGATCCGCGATCAGGAGGCCCTGTGCCTCGTGCTGCGAGACTTTGAGAACCCGGCCATCGAAGGTGATCCGGATCCGCTTGGAGACCTCGATGCATTTCACACGGAGTGCATCTTCGCGGACATCGACATCGTCGAGAAAAGACTCGAGCGAGCGAAGAAAGAACGAGGCGATGCGCAGGAGATCGCCGCATTCGAGTTGATGTATTCGGTGCTCGAAGAAGAGCGTGCCATACGCACCATCCCCGAGGCGGACCTGGACCGGGACTACCTTAAGGGCTTCGGCATTCTCTCGGACCGCCCGCTACTTGTTGCCGTAAACCGCGGAGAGGACCGGGCTGCCGAGCCTATGCCCGAAGCCCTGGTCACTCGAATCGACGAACTCCAAGCCGCGGGTCTGACGCTGTCAGCCAGCATCGAATCCGACATCTCCGGCATGGAGGCAGAAGATCAAGCCGAGTTTCTATCCGACCTCGGATTGACCGAATCGGCGTTGGCCCGGTTCATCCGAACGGCATACGGGCTGCTCGACCTGATCTCGTACTTCACAGTCGGGACGGACGAGGTCCGAGCCTGGACGATCCGAAGTGGCTTCAACGCCCGAAAGGCCGCGGGACGGATTCACTCGGACTTAGAACGCGGCTTCATCCGGGCGGAGGTCACCCCTTACGCAGTCTTCATGGAGCACGGCTCCGAGGTCGCTGTTAGGGACGCGGGCAAGCTCCAGGTCGAGGGCAAGGACTACCTCGTCGCGGACGGTGACATCATGAACATCCGCTTCAACGTCTGACCTGTCGCTCCGAAAACTGTAGCAGTAGGGACGGCGCGAACGTATGGTGTGAGCCTCTTGAACCCTCCTGCACCGGAACATCGAATCATGCGTCATAGACATCTTGCAGCATTCGCCACTGCCGCCGGCGCGCTATTTCTAATAGCCAGCCCCGCAATGAGTCAGTCCGAAGTGTCTCGCACCGTTGAAGACGGCGGCATCAATGTCGCCGGCTGGATGGGCAAGATCGACGCCCGTGAAGCCGAGTCCGGACAGGCTTTGGAAAACTCCCGCCTATCAGAGATGGACGGTGTATTACATGTGACGACCGGCCCCGCCGTCACGTACTGGAACCCGTCGAATATGGAGAGCGGTGAGTACACCGTCTCAGCAACATTCCACGAACCGCAGTACATGAACCTGAACAGCCATCCGCACCCTTACGGCATCGTCATCGGCGGAAACAACCTGGGCACGGACCAGCAGAGCTATCTGTACTGCGCCGCCTACGGCAGCGGCACGTTCATCGTGCGGGGCTTCGGCCCGGAGGCATTCCAAGTGAATGGCCGCCGAGGTGAGGCGAACGACGCAGTAGATACGGCGGCTGGAAAGAACGAGCCGGTCACGCAAGAAATCGCGGTTTCGGTAACCGCGACCACCGTCGACTGCTCGATCAACGGCGAAGTGGTTGGCAGCTATCCGAAGTCGGATATCGTGACGTCAGGCAGACTCTCGTCGACCGATGGTGTGTTCGGGATTCGCTTTGCCCACAACACGGAAGCCACCGTCACGGGACTCAAGGTCACACGGGACTAAGACCCGTTACGAAATCGGTCGGCCCTGCATTAGGGCCTCCACCGCGTCGGGATGGCGCGGTGCGCCTGCGGACAAGATGACCGGATCACCTTGGGTGATCAGAATGTCATCTTCGATGCGGACGCCGATGTTCCACCACTTGGGGTCGATGTCCTCGGCGGCCGGGATGTAAATTCCCGGCTCGACGGTGATTACCTCACCCGCAGAAAGAATTCCGTAGCTGCCGACGTCGTGGACATCGAGCCCCAGGTAGTGGCTCGTGCCGTGCATGAAGAAGCGGCGCAGCCCGCGGGTGTCTTGGGCGCTCTCGATGAGGCCGAGTTCAGCGAGTCCCACAGCTAGAACTTGTGCCGCAGCTTGGTTGGTCGCCCCGAAACTGGCGCCATCCCTGGACGCGGCGATCCCAGCTTCCTGGGCATCGTACACCAGCTGATAGATCGCTCGTTGCGCCGGCGAGTAGGTGCCGTCGATGGGAATCGTGCGCGTCACATCTGCGGAGTAGCCGTGGTACTCAGCGCCGATGTCGACCACGATGACGTCACCTGGTTCGGTGATGCGACGACTCGTCATGTAGTGCAGAATCGTCGAGTTCTCACCGCTTCCGACAATGCTGTTGAAGCCGGGCTGCTCCGAGCCGTTCTTCTTGAATGTGTATTCGATCAACGCCTCAATCTCGTACTCCGCCCAGCCCGCCTTCGCTTGCTGCATCGCTTCGCGGTGCGCTTCCACCGTGATGTCGATCGCCCGCTGAAGCAGGACCATCTCTTCTTCGGTCTTGTCCGCACGGAGCTCGTCGAGGATCCCCCGCAGTGTCGCGTCATCTCGCTTGCCACCCTGACTGACATTCTGCCGGTCGACGTTCTCCACAAAGACGGTCAGGAGCGTGCGAAGGTCCGACTCGGCCGGGACCCCGTCAGGGAAGGGCGTGTGATGTACGGTATGCTGCCCGCTCTGAAGAAGCGGGGTGAGGATATCGGCAAACCGATCCGCCCCAACCGCCTCCTCGAATCCGAGCTCGGACATGGCACGTTCGGTACCGAATCGTCGGCCGTCCCACACTTCGCGACTTGGGTCGCGGGGCGGAACCACGAGAACCTCACGGACCGTGGCACCATCGATCTCGATGCCACCCGGTGCAAGGATGAGCGCCGAACCGGGCTCCTCGCTCCCTGTGAGATAGAGAAAATCACTCGACTGCCTATACTCGAACGTCTGGTCACCGGTGCGATTGCGGAGGGGGGCTCCGAAGAGGACCGCGAGCGAGCCCTCTGGAAGGCGGGCCATGACCTCTGCTCTTCTGCCTGCGTGAAACTCGGCGCTCAGGTAGTCCGTGTCGTAACGCACGGGAGCCTCGATCACCTGCCCCGAGAGCGGCTGAGTGAGCGCGACAAAAAGTATGAGAAACCACGTAGCAGTAGCACGTCGCATGATCGTCTGGCTTTCTTCGAATGTGTGAGATGACTCTGCTACCGATCCTCTGCCCTTTCGATCCACCCGGTATCTACCCCACATTGACCCCGCACATCGGTTGCCGGGTTGGCTACCGGGTGCAGCAGATCCGAACCCAGGAGGACAGATGGATCGCCGAGGCTTTGTGACCACCGGCATGGCAGCCGGACTCGTAGGTGCCACCAGCGCGGGCAGTGCGATTGCAGCTCTGCTCGAGAACACGCCCGGATGGGGCCCCGGCAAGACCCTGGCCGACGGATCCGTGAAGCTCAGCTCGAACGAGAACCCACTGGGCCTGTCACCCGCGGCGCGTCAGGCAGTGATCGAAGCGATCCCGAACGCCAATCGTTATCCCAGTGACTTCCGCGCTCCTCTTATGAGTGCTTTGTCCGATTTTGTTGGGGTCAAGCAGGAGAATTTGGTGCTGGGTGCGGGCTCCACCGAGATCCTCCAGATGGCCGTCCAAGCCTACCAAGGGCCGAACACTCCCCTGGTCACGGCGGAACCGACGTTTGAGGACGTCCCCCGCTACATGCGCCCGCTCGCCTACAACTTGGTTACGGTTCCGCTGACCGGGCCCGGCCTGGCTCACGATATTGGGCGCATGCGCCAAGCCGCAGAGGGTTCGCGAAGACCGGCTGTCGTCTACTTCTGCAATCCGAACAACCCGACCGCGACCATCACGAACTCACGGGAGATCGACAACTGGATCGCCGACGCCCCTGAGACCACCATGTTCCTGATGGACGAGGCGTACTTCGAGTATGCCGACGATCCGTCGTACTGGTCGGCGCTCAAGTGGATCGAAACCAAACCGAACGTGATCGTGGTTCGCACCTTCTCGAAGATCTTCGGTATGGCAGGTATGCGATTGGGGTACGGCATCGCCCACCCGGACACCGCTGCACGCATGCGCGAGTTCGTCATGCAGAACAACCCGAACGTGCTCGCTGCAGCAGCCGGTACGGCGTCACTCGCGGACGAAGGGCTCATGGCCCGAAGCGTCGAGGTCAACAATGCCTCGAAGAAGATCGTCATGGACACCTGCGACGAACTCGGACTCGAGTATCTCCCCACGCAAGCCAACTTCATGATGCACCGCATCAACGGAGATCTCGGCACCTACATCAATCGCATGGCTGAGGTCGGCGTGCGTGTGGGTCGACAGTTCCCTCCGATGGTCGAATGGAACCGTATTTCCTTCGGGCTACCGGAAGAGCAAGGCAGATGGGCCGAAGCCCTTCGTGATTTCCGACGGAAGGGCTGGGTGTAAGAGCCCGCCCCCCCAGGAAGTACACCGCCCCCTCCGCCTGTGGCCTCGAGCCGCGGTGCGGAGGGGGCGTTTGCTTGGACTAGCCCGGCATCACGGGGTTGGTCAGCTTTCCTCCAGGGGGGTGAACACCCAGAGATTGCCCCTCGGATCACTCCCATACTTCGAGGCGAAGCATGTACTGCTCTCCGTTGGTGGCACTGGCTGTCCGAACCCTTCTTGTCCTAGCCATCCTCGTCCCTGGCGCACCTGTCGAGGCGCAGTCGGGCGACGAGAAACGCACGCTGGAGATCTCGGACTATCATCTCTGGCGCACGATCTCGGGCGCG
Organism: Longimicrobiales bacterium; assembly: GCA_029245345.1. Classification (NCBI taxonomy): domain Bacteria; kingdom Pseudomonadati; phylum Gemmatimonadota; class Longimicrobiia; order Longimicrobiales; species Longimicrobiales bacterium. Next base: position 73,308 of record JAQWPM010000017.1, on the reverse strand, counting down.
GAGATCTCCGACGACGGCCAGTGGGTTTCGTGGACCTACACGCGGGTCCGCGGAGACGACACACTCTTCGTCAAAGGACTCGATTCCGGTCGAGACCACACTGTGCCCCGCGCTTCCGGGGCTGAATTCTCATCGGATGGCAACTGGATCGCATACGACCTCAGTAAACCATTCGCAGAAATCGAGAAACTCGAGCGAGACGACGAGGACGTCACGCACCAGGCTGGCCTGCTGAACCTCACCACGGGAGAGATGCGGAGCTGGGACGACGCATCGGACTTCGGCTTCTCGGAGACGTCGAGCCACTTCTTCGTGAAAAAGCGGCAGTCAGACGACGATGCCGAGCATGATGGGACGGACCTCATTCTACGCAATCTCCACGAGGGCTTCGACGAACTCATCGGGAGCGTGGACCAGGCGGCCTTCAACGACGCGGGTAACTACCTCGCGTTTACCGTAGATGCGGCCAACAAGGACGGAAACGGCGTCTACATGGTCGACCTCGCCACAGGTGCCCGGCGTGCCCTCGATAACGCGAAGGAACGATACGCACGAATGGCGTGGTCCGAAGAAGGAAACGCCCTAGCCGTCTTGCGGGGTGAGACACCGGAGGGGAAGGTCGAGCGGGACAACACCCTTCTCGCGTTCTCGGATGTCTCAACTGCGGAAGTCACACTGACCGCGTTCACATCCGGAAGCGGTCTAGCGGACGATTGGATCCTGAGCGAAGACGGAAACCTGGCGTGGAATACAGACGCCACGACGCTCTTCGTGGGCACCAAGATGCAGGACGACAAGCTCAAAAAGTGGGCGGACGACGAGTTTCCGTTGGCAGACGTCAACATCTGGCACTGGCAGGACGATCGCATTCAGGCGGAGCAACAGCAGTCGGCTTCGCGCGACCGGAACCGGACCTACGTCGCAGCAGCGCATCTGCGAGGCGGTGACATCGTGCCGTTAGCTGACGAGACCATGCGGACCGTCGAAGTCACGCGGAACGGACGGTGGGGCATGGGACGTGACGACAGTGACTACGTGTCCGACTGGAAGCCTCAGGTCGCGGACTTCTACCGAATCGACACCCAGACAGGTGAACGTACGGTGGCTCTTGAGGGCCAACTGCGGGCACTGGGGCTGAGTCCTGACAGCGAGCACTACCTGTACTGGAAGGACGGGCACGTCTGGGACTATCGCATAGCCGACGACGAGCATGTGAACCTCACTGAAAGTGCTCCGGTCGACTTCACGAACGCTGAGTACGACTACTTCGGTGAGAAGCCCCCTTATGGCATGGCGGGATGGACCGAGGACGGCGAGGGGGTCGTGCTCTATCACAAGTACGATGTCTGGCTGCAGCCGCTCGACGGGAGCGCCGCTACGGACCTGACCGGCGGTTACGGCAACGCCGAGGAGATTCGGCTGCGCTACGTAGCGACCGATCCAGACGCACGAACGATCGACCTCAATGCGCCCGTTCTTTTGGACGGGTATGGGGAATGGACGAAGTCCGAAGGCTACTTCCAGTTGGACGACGGCAATCTCGGGGCGCTCGCGTGGGAGGCCCAACGGTTGAGCGTCCCACAAAAGGCCGCGGACGCAGACCGGTACATCTTCACCGCGCAGACGTTCGAGGACTTTCCGGACCTGTGGGTCAGTGACGGCGACTTCACCGACCGCACCAGGGTCACGACCGCGAACCCGCAGCAGGACGAATACCTGTGGGGTTCACGCATCCTCTTCGACTACACGAACGACGATGGTGTCCCGCTCCAGGGCACACTCGCGATCCCCGAAGGCTACGAGGAAGGTCAGAAGCTGCCGATGATTGTGCGCTTCTATGAGCAGTACTCCCAAGACCTTCACCTCTACCCCACCCCGACGTACCGACATTCACCGAACTTCGCCGGCTACGTGAGCAGCGGCTTCTTGGTCATGCAGCCAGACGTGCACTTCCGAATCGGGTCCTCTCACTCGGACATGCTGGAGTCAGTGGAAGCAGCGGTGCAGAAGGTCATCGAGATGGGCTACGCAGACCCGGAGTCCGTGGGTCTCAGTGGACATTCCTACAGCGGTGGTGGCGGCGCATACATCGCGACCCGCTCGGACATGTTCTCCGCCGTCGCACACGGCGCGGCGCCCATCAACCTTATCAGTGAGTTCAACCAGCTCTTCGTTGGGAGTGGGCAGAACAACCATTCCTACGACATCTACGGGCAGGGTCGCTACGCGACGAACCCGTACGAGGACTTTGATACCTATTGGGCCGAGTCTCCGATTTCCGGTGTGGAGACCATGAATACGCCAGTCCTCTATTTGCACGGTGAAGAAGACCCGACGGTAAACTGGGAGCAGGGCCTCGAGTGGTACAATGCGCTCCGCTTTCTAGAAAAGCCCATCATCTGGCTTTCCTATCCGGAGGAAGGGCATGGACTCCGGAAGCTCCAGAACCGGATCGACTTCCAATACCGTCTCCGCCAGTTCTACAACCACCACCTGAAGGGCGAGCCCGCTCCAGGATGGATGACGGACGGTGTGCCGTTCTTGGACAAGGACCAACATCTGCGCGACTTCGCGCCGCGGATTTTCGCAAAGCCGAGAGTCATCAGCTGACCGAAGGCGGGGCCGCCGAGCGGCGGCTCCGCCCGAGGCTCCGACCGGGGCCGATTCTATCCAGTTTCATGCTTGGAAAGAGCTAGAAACCTCCCGCAGGAACAGATCAGATTGCACCGGTACTCGATGGCGAAGCGCTCGGGATCAACGGACTCGGCCGCATCGGCAAGCTCACGCTCTGGCACCACGCGGCTCGGAACTACTTTCCTCCGATCGCGATCAACGTAGGACGTGACGTGGGTCGCGGCCTCGAAGCCATCTGCGAGACCATCGAGAAGGACTCCAACTACGGCCGCATGCACAGGTTCTTGTTTGGCGTTTCGGCTGAACCCTGCGTAAAAGTGTTCGACGAGGGAGCATTCAGTGATTATGAACGGCCCATGAAGTCATCTTCATGGACACGGGACTAACGCCTTTGGCGCGACGACCAGTGGATCGCCTTGATCTTCCACACTCCGTCGACATGAGCGAGAACCATCAACTCCGCACCCTGCGAGTTGATTTCGCGTTCGCCCATCGTTCCTTCGGTGATGCTCGTTGACCACGCCCACGCCACGTCACCCATCATGGTCACGTTGATGTCCCCACGCTCGCGGGGCACAGCCTGAGCGAAACGCATGTCACCAGACAGGTGGCCGCTGCGATAGTGCTCTTTGTTCTCGACTCCGCCGCTCTCGAGGATCGTGACGTCTTCCGCGAGCATGGATAGCGCCGTCGCAGAGTCCCCAGAAGCGAGTGACGAGTGGTACGCGTCGATGGCCGCAATGACACCAGCCTCACCGGATTGGGCATGGCCGATGGCCGGGACGGCGAGCATGGCGACGACTGCAAAGAGCCGGACGAGGATGGACTTCATTGGGACCTCCTGAGAATGGACAGTTGGCGAAGGGAGCTTACGCTTCCACTTCGGCGAATTTCTTCGTGCGATTTCGAAACGCCATCATCCAACCTGTCACGACCATCGTCAGAATCGCGAGTTGCAGGCGTGGGCAGGAGGATCGTGTCGATCCCGAGCGCACGATGGGTGCGCGAGGGGCGCAATTGGGAGGTTGGCTTCATGAGAAGGGCAGCGGTTTCGTGGTATGAGTCCGCCGAGATTACGACCCGCGAGGTGAAACTGCGATGAAGCCTTCATGAAGAAGCCTTCATGCGGGCTTCAGAGAGCCTTCATGTATCGGTGACGATTCTCTTCGTAACAAGAATGCTCTACTGCCCGGAGATCCTCCCTTGGTCCAACGTTCCGCCGATGTCGGGCGCGCGCAGAAGTCAGTCGCGCGCGCGACCCAGTCCACTGCCTGGCGAAGTGCCCCGAGATGACAGATTCATCGCTACCTCTCGGGCGCCGCGACTTCGTCCGCATCGCCGCTGGAATCACCGCGACAACCGCGCTCGGCGCCTCGCCACGTTCGCTTTTCGCAGCAGTGGCGCCCAAAAACGCAGCGGCTCCCCGCGCCGTAGAATACGACCTGGTGATCGACCGGGGCGGTGTCCGGATCGGAGACCGCACCGGAACGGCGCCCATGATCAACGAGATGATCCCCGGCCCGCTGCTTCGGCTGCGTGAAGGCCAGGAGGCGATCCTGCGCGTCACGAACCACCTCGACGAAGACACGTCGATCCACTGGCATGGGCTCCTCGTGCCAGCCGACATGGATGGTGTGCCGGGATTCAGCTACGACGGTATCAAGCCGGGCGAGACGTTCACGTATCGATTCGATGTTCGACAGGCGGGCACCTACTGGTACCACAGCCACTCCGGTGGCCAGGAGCAGCAGGGAATGTACGCGCCCCTCGTGATCGACCCCGCAGAGGACGACCCCGTTCGGTACGACCGGGAGCACACCATCGTCCTCTCGGACTGGACGGACGAGGACCCCATGGACGTCCTGCGCAACCTCAAGGGCAACGGCGCATACTACAACTACGGAAAGCGCACGCTTCCGGGCTTCGTGAGCGGTCTCTTCGACGACGCCGGCGCGACCGTTCGCGACCGGACAAGTTGGGGCGGCATGCGTATGGATCCGACGGACATCGCTGACGTTACCGGCGCCACGTATAGCTACCTGCTCAACGGCAAGGTGCCGGCGGACAACTGGACGGGTCTATTTCAGGACGGTGAACGGGTCCGCCTCCGCTTCATCAACGCAGCGGCGATGTCGTTCTTCGACGTGAAGATCCCCGGCCTCAAGATGACCGTAGTGCAAGCGGACGGTCAGGACGTCGAGCCCGTGCGAGTGGATGAATTCCGCATTGCCGTTGCCGAGACCTACGACGTCATCGTCCGGCCTGAGACAGGAACTGCGTACACGATCTTCGCCCAATCGATGGATCGTTCAGGCTTTGCGCGCGGCACCCTGGCCGAAGCTGAAGGTGGCGAAGCAGAAGTGCCCGCCTTGGACGAGCGCCCGCTACGCACCATGGCGATGATGCCCGGCATGGACATGTCCGAGATGTCCATGCCCGGCATGGATATGCCCGGCATGGACATGAGCGGGGACATGTCTGAGATGGATCACGCCGCCATGGGTCACACCATGGAAGGGGACCTCAAAAAGCTGGCTTACTCGGACCTGGTCGCGTTCGAACCGAACCGGGATGTACGTGAGCCCACGCGAGACGTCGTGCTCAGACTTACAGGCGACATGGAGCGATATTTCTGGACGCTCAACGACAAGAAGCTGTCTCAGTCGGACCCCATTCGTTTGACGGTGGGGGAGCGCGTCCGGCTCATCATGACGAACGAGACGATGATGGAGCACCCCATGCATCTTCATGGTGTGTTTATGGAGCTTCAGAACGGCAGCCCCGCAGCCTTCGCGCCTCGAAAGCACACCATCAGCGTGCCGCCGAATGAAACCGTTGAGGCGCACCTGACCTTCGACGAACCGGGCGCGTGGGCTTTTCACTGCCACCTGCTCTATCACATGATGACCGGAATGTTCGTCCGGGTCGAAGTCGCTGCCCAGAACGCAGAGGACCCGTCATGAGGCGTGGATGCGTGGCGGCCGGGTTTCTGTGCGCCTTTATGGTCGCATCATTCCTGACCGCACCGGAGCACGTCTCCGCGCAGGAAATGGGCAACGCGATTTTCCACCACTCGATGCTGGACGTGGATGCCGCATCTTCCGCAGGATCAACCGTAGGTCGGTGGAATGCGTCTGGCTGGATCGGGACGGACTTCGACCGGCTCTGGTGGAGCACATCAGGCGAGGGCGCGGAGAGCGAACTCGACGAATTCGAGACAATGCTCCTCTATGGCCACTATGCCCGCCGTTTTTGGGACATCGTCGTAGGATACCGTCACGATTTTAAGCCCACATCCCAGGGGTATCTGACGGTCGGGCTCATGGGCCTTGCTCCTTACTGGTTCGAGGTCGGCCTCTTCGGGTTCGTGAGCGACAGCGGCAAGCCGAGCCTCCGGCTGGACGCTGAAAACGATCTCTATCTGACACAGCGCCTCGTGCTCACACTCGAAGGCGAGGTCGACTGGTTGCTCACTGCAGACGACGAATTGGACCTGGCCGCCGGCATCGCTTCGTTGGGACTGGGCCTGCGTACTCGCTACGAAATTCGCCGCAAATTCGCGCCCTACGTGGATCTCACTTGGGTCAGGGAGAAGGACCTCAGGACACCCGTGCCCGGAGGCATCGAGTTGAACGGCCTCCGAATAGGCGCAGGACTACGATTGATCTATTAGCCCGCCGGGTCACCGGCATACCAATCCGAGGAATCGACAACATGAAGAAGACATTCAAAGGCCTGCTGACAACAGCACTCCTGGTAGGCGGGCTCGCTGCCGCTACGAGTCCCGTTTCCGAGAGCGAGATCCACTTCGCGCTCAGCAAGTCGGCGCCGGTTGCCGACGCGAGCGCAGAGAACGTCACCGAGATCCGCCTGTGGTTCACCGAAGCACCCTCGGAAGGCACGACGTCCATCAGGCTTCTCGATGCCGACGAAGAGCCCATCCACACCATGGACATCCAGCAGGACGCCGAAGACGAGCGTGTGTTCTCCGTCGCTACGCACGGTGCCCTTCCGGCTGGGAGCTACTCCGTCGCATGGAGAGGCATGGGCGCCGACGGGCACGTGGTGCGTGAGACCTTCGCGTTCACGGTGACCGGCCAGTAAACAGTGGCTGGAGCCTTCAGCGCGCTTACGGGGTGGGTCCTGTTCGCGGGGCTCGCCCTCACGACCGGAGCAACTCTGGCGCGCTGGGTCATTTTGCCCAGAGTCCATTCGGGGGAGGACCCCTCCCCCGAATGGCTCAGGCTCAACACGGCGCAGCTCGCGTCTGCTGCCGCGCTTCTGCTCCCGCTCGCGATGGGCCTCTACTTCGTCCGGCAGCTTCAGGACTTCAGAGATCCTTTTGCGCCCTGGACCGAGGACGCCCGGCTACTGCTGGGTGCCACAGCTTGGGGACGTGTTTGGATGTGGGCGACCGCAGGCTCGGTCCTGTCCGTCATTGCACTTTTCGCCGCGAGAGCCGGGAAACAAGCAGGTTGGTGGGCGGCGACTCCGATCCTGTTCGCTCTGGGCGCGTTCCCAGGCCTCACGGGCCATGCGGCGGGGGAGGAGAATCTGAGGGCGCTCGCCCTAGTCGCGGATGCGATGCACGTGTGGGCAGCCGGCGGCTGGATGGGCGGATTGGCGGTGGTCTTCTACCTGGATCGGACGTGGCGGCGAGAGTCACCGGACGCGACGTCCCTACTGCCAGCCCTCGTGCCGGTTTTTTCGCTCGTGGCCATGGCCAGCGTCGGCACTCTCGCGCTGACTGGAACGTTCGCGGCATGGCTCCACCTGCCGTCGATAGGCTCGCTCTTCTCGACCAACTACGGACGCACACTCCTGCTGAAGCTAGGGCTAGTCGGGATCGTGCTCGCGTTGGGCGGGCTGAACTACAAGGTGCTCACACCTCGACTGGGGACCCGTCAGGGCAACGAGCAGATGCGCAAAGCGGCGGCCTTCGAGCTGCTCGTCGCTCAGGCCGTGCTCCTCGTTACCGCACTGTTGGTGCGCATGTCACCGATGGACCACTGATGAATACCGAAGCTTCGGGCCACTCCGGTCCGGCGCGTTCTTGCTAGGAGGAAAAATGATGCGAAGACACCTGACTCGACTGTTCGGAGCCGTCGCACTCGTAGGAGCTGCGTCGATCCTCACCGCCGTGTCTTCATGAGTCATCTCCTCGCCGGTCAGGCGGCGTGGAAGGGAGGGAAAGAACAAAACGAGCACCGCCTTGGAGGCGATTCTCAGCGGACGCACTGCCATCGTGCGCTTCGGCTACCGCCTTCACGATCGCGAGGCCAAGACCGGTACCACCGCCCTCGGGACCATGCGTGCGCGCGGAATCCGCACGGTAGAAGCGTTCGAAGAAGGTGCTGGGGTCCGCCGAGCCGAGACCAGGTCCGCTGTCTTCGACCGAGAGCATCAGAGACGCGCCAGACTCTCTCATCTCGACGGCGACGTTCCCGCCCAGTGGTGTGAACTTCAGTGCGTTGTCGAGGAAGTTCCACGCCGCCTGACCAAGGAGCCCTGAGTCGATCATCCCAGTCAGTCCAGGCTGGGCGGTGAAGATGAGATCGATCTCTTTTTCGTCAGCCTTGGCGCGCAGGCGCTCGACGACGCCCGAGACTACTTCCGTAGCATCCGCGATCTCGAGTCGAGGTCGCATCGCACCGGCGTCCGACCGAGCGAGCGTGAGGAGGTCCTCGGTGATGGTGGAGAGCCGGAGGACCTCTTCGAGCGTGCTTTCCAACACGCGCACGTATTCCTCGGAGTCACGATCGCGCCGCAACGCGAGCTCGAGTTCCCCGCGCATGGCGGTGAGTGGCGACCTCAACTCGTGGCTCGCATCCGCAGCGAACCGCCTTTGCGTCTCGAAGGCCCCTTGGATCCTGGCGAGCATCGTATTCAGCACCTCGACGAGACGGCGGTATTCGACTGTGTCTGCGTACGCCTGGATGCCCCGACCAAGTGAGCGGGCCTCGATTTCTTCGGCCTGGTCTATGACTTCGTGGATGGGCCGGACCGCGCTACTCGCCAGCCACCACGACCCTGCGAACGTCGCCGCCCCCAAAAGCGCCGTGAGGGCCGCAAGGAACGCTCCCGCGCGCGCCAACATATCGTCGCGGCCGGACAACGGTGCGGCTATCTGGAGCACATGGGCTTCGTGCTGGGCTCCGAGTCTTTCGAGGGGGTAGAAGAGCGTACGTACGGGTGAGCCTTCGAAGTCCTGCGCGGCCCACACCAATTCACCTGCCGATGCCACCGCCAGCGCTCCCGCATCCGGCGACAGGTCGGAATTCATATACTGGCTTCGCAGCAAGCTGCGTCCGTCCGCGTCCCAAACCTGGGCGTACCGAATGAGATCCCTCACCGAAGCCGCTTCGTCCGCGGTCAGGTCCCATTCATGGAAGTGCATCGCACCGTCGGGGCCATCCGCGAGGGAGGCAGCTTGGATGGACGCGACGTTCAGGATCGAAGAATTGAGTTCTTGATCCAGGAGCGCACGCAGGGTGATCAGCGAAACGACGGACAAGGCGACGAGCCCGACGACCGCCGCAACCGAGGCGCGTACAGCAAGCTGAAAGCGGAAAGAACGTGTCATTCAGGCTCGTCGCGATGAAACACGTAGCCCACACCTCGAACCGTATGCACGAGGGGCCCCTCGCCGGCCTCCTTCAGCTTGCCCCGCAGATGACCGACATGTACGTCGACGACATTGCTCATGGGGTCGAAGTGGAGGTCCCAAACCTTCTCCAAGAGTTCGGTGCGACGGACCACACGCTCAGGGCTGAGCATGAAGAACTCCAGAAGCTGGAACTCCTTGGGGGTAAGGTTGAGCTTTACCCCCCGGCGATCCGCACGATGGGTCACCCGATCGAGTTCGACGTCGTCGTAGATGAGGCGATCCGGGCGCGAGGCCCCACCGCGACGAAGCAGCGCCCTGACCCGCGCCAGGAGTTCATCGAACCCGAACGGCTTCGTCAGATAGTCGTCGGCGCCCGCGTCGAGGCCCAGTACCACGTCCTCCTTGGCGTCACGCGCGGTCAGCATCAAGACGGGCACGGTAGACTGAGCGGCCCTCAGCTCGCGTACTATTTCAAAGCCGCTCTTCCCAGGCAGCATCACATCGAGCAAGAGGAGGTCGTACTCGTGCACACGGGCCTTAAGCAATCCGTCGTCCCCGTCGTTCGACGTGTCGACGGAATAGCCCTCTTCGCGCAGCCCCTTCTCGAGGAAGCTCGCCACCTTCTTGTCGTCTTCGACTACGAGGATTCTCACCGGTTTTCGTATCCACGGATAATGTGTACGTGCTGGGTCCGGGCACGACGCGCCTAATCAATACGCGATCTCGTGGGTGAACGCACCGTGAAGCTAAGATGAAGGGGGCTTCATGATGCAGCTAAAAGCACCGACGAGGCTGGCGGGAGCCCATACATGCGGGCACCTTCCGCAACGCGTCCACTTAGACAGGTCTTTCGCCGTGCGCACCGTCTTCACCCTCGTCGCAGTCGCCGTTTTAGCGGCCCCCCTCACCGCTCAGATCCCGACGCCCGAGTCCGTCTTGGGCTTCATACCTGGCGCTGACTTCCATCTCGCCACCTACGAGCAGTCGGTGGACTACTTCCAGCGATTGGACGCGGCTTCAGATCGGATCATGATGCTGCCGACAGGCCGCACGTCTGAAGGCAGAGAGTGGTGGATCGCTCTCATCTCGTCGCCGGACAATCTGGCCCAGGTCGAGCACTACAGAGACATCGCGGACGCGCTCGCGCACCCGGCCGACCTGACCGACGCGATGGCGAGAGAACTCGCCCTGGAAGGCAAGGCCATCGTTGACGTGAATGGTGGCCTGCACGCGACGGAAGTCGCCGGTGCCCAACACACGATCCAGTTGGCATACGAGTTGGTGTCCAGTGAAGAGGCCCGCATCAGTGACATACGCGAGAACGTCATCACCGTCCTGTGGCCGTCGCTGAACCCGGACGGGCAAACGATGGTCTCGGACTGGTACATGTCGAACGTCGGCACCCAGTACGAGGTGTCCGGCCTTCCTACGCTCTACCAGAAGTACATCGGGCACGACAACAACCGCGATGCCTACATGCTGAACATGATCGAGTCGCGGGTACTCGCCCGCACATGGCAGGAGTGGGACCCACAGATCATCTACGTGCATCACCAGAGCTCCCCCTTCCCCACGCGGATCTGGCTGCCTCCGTTCGCTGAGCCCATCGCGACGTTCTCGCCCCCCATCATGGCGCGGACGGTGAACACGATTGGGATGACGATCGCTTCGATGCTCGAGTCACGGGGCATGCCTGGATCGGTCCATATGGGCACTGGCTTCGACGCATGGTATCCCGGCTACGTCGACTACATGCCGATGATGCAGAACCAGGCAGCATTTTGGACCGAGACGGCGCTGTGGCGTTATGCCACACCGCACTTCTACACACTGAACGACTTCCCTGCGGACCGTCGCGACCTACGGGCGGAATCTTTGTATCCGTCCCCGTGGGAGGGCGGCTGGTGGCGTTTGGGCGACGCCGTCGACTACATGCGCGTCGCATCCATCGCGGTGCTCGACTACGCGGCGAAGTACCGAGAGGACATCCTCTACAACCGGTACCAGTCGGGGCGTGATCAGATTCTGAAGTATGAGTCGTCACCCCCCTATGCGTACTTCATCCCAAAAGAACAGCGGGACCCCGTTGCCCCGGTGGACCTTCTCCGACGCCTCGCCTTCAATGGATTGAGGGTGTACGAACTCGAGTCCGAGATCACTCACGAAGGGATGACTCACGCCGCTGGGACGTGGGTATTGCCCCTCGACCAGGAGTTCGGCGAACTCGCTCGCCAGGTCTTGGAGGTGCAGAGTTACCCTGACCTCCGTGAGTACCCGGAGGGCCCCCCTGAGCAGCCGTATGACGCCGCGGGGTGGACGCTCGGCTATCAGATGGACGTACAGATCATCGAGGCCACGCAGCCCCTGACGGATGGGATCAGGGCGGCAATGGCTCCGCTGGAAGCGGAGGCCACGGCGTGGGATGCAGATGTCGACGATGCCGCCAGCTTCGATGCCGTCCCTGGCGTTGGATTCGATTCGAACCCGGTCGCCGCAGCGATCGTGCCTGCAGCCGGGCGCGTGACCGGCTCGGGTGGTGCCCTACTCTTGGATCCCGGTCAGAACAACTCGTTCCGTGCACTCAATGCAGCCTGGGACGCGGGAGCCAACGTGGGATTCTCGAATGGCCAATACGTGGTGTCCGACCTGAACAACTCCACGGCGCAGACCCTGGTATCAGAACTGGCCCTCAGGGCGAGCCGTGGGTCTTCGTCCGGCACAGCGCTGCCACGTGCACGGCTTGGGCTGTACCGACCCTGGTCGCCCAGCATGGACGAGGGCTGGAGCCGATGGCTCCTCGAAGAACATGGCTTCTCGTTCACAAGTGTCCGGAACGCCGACATCCACGCGGGCGAACTCACAGATCGTTACGATGTCATCGTGCTCCCTTCCGAGCGTGTCGGCAGCCTCATGAATGGCTTCGCAAACGGCTCCGCTCCACCCCAATACGTGGGAGGGATTGGAGCAGAAGGCATCCGTGAGCTCGACAACTTCGTTCAGGCCGGTGGTACTCTGGTCTGCCTGAGTGCCTCGGCGGACCTATGCATCGACGAATTCCACCTCCCGGTCAGCAACGTGGTTCGGGGTCTCGGGCGGGGGGACTTTTTCTCTTCCGGTTCGATTCTCGAGGTCCGCACAGATACGGGACACCCGGTCATGGCCGGTATGCCGGATCGCGCGAAGGTCTTCTTCAACCGGAGCCCCGTGTTCACGACCGAAGAAGGCTTTGAAGGGTCCGTGATCGCGTCGTACGGTCCCGCGGGTTCACCGCTTATGTCCGGCTACCTACTGGGTGAAGAGCACCTTCAAGGCCAAGCGGCTGCTGTAGACGTGAAGTATGGAGACGGGCACGTGATCCTGGTCGGCTTCCAGCCCCAATGGAGAGGCCAACCCCGCGGGACGTTCCGCATCCTCTTCAACGCGGCATTCTACCACGGCGCGCTCGCCAGCGGGACTGCCGGAACAGAGGACTTCTGGACAAAACCGGAGCCGGAAGAGAAGGCCGATACAGGCGACGGCAACGGACGACGATAGCGGAGTGGAGTGGAGGCTCCGACTAGGCCGAGTGCGACATCTTGGCCCAGAGATCGTTCAGTTGGGAGGACACTTCCTGCATCGCTTGAATGGCGATCAGGTCGAGTCGCTTCGCGATGGCGGGCCCAACGAGACGCTTCAAGAAGCGCGCAGGGTGGTCGAGGTCCCAATCCAGGAAGGAGTCAGGACCCTTCTCCATGTTCTCCAAGATGCGGATGATGAGATAGGAGTCGTCTAGCAACCCAGGGAGTCCCTGAGTCATCTCGGGAATCAAGTCCAACGGTTGCAGGTAGTAATTCTCTGCATGCTCCAGCAATGGGAACACCACGGAGTTCAGGCCGCGCTCACCCGCTTCTTGGCGCGCTCGGGCCAAGAAGATCGGTATCGACTCGATGATCTCAAGAGCGACGTCCGCTACTTCGAAAACCTCGGACTCCTCAGCCTCGGGGAGAGCCTTAGCCACAAAGCGCCGCAGGCTCTCGATACCCCCTCGTGCCTTGGCGCTCTCGATCACAGCCAAGATGTCAAGGAGCGCGCTCCCGAAGGGAGCGTCCTGGGAGCTTCTGGTATCGGGCTCCACGTTAGCGACCACCCTCGTAGACGACTTCGCCACCCACGATCGTGTAGACGATTTCCGTGTCCGGAATCGCGGCCTCATCGATCGTCATGATGTCCTGCGATAAGACCGTAATGTCCGCGAACTTGCCAACGACCAACGATCCTTTGACGTCGTCCTCAAAGGCGCCGTACGCTGCGTTGATCGTGTAAGACTTGAGCGCTTCCAGCCGGCTCATCCGTTGGTTCGGGAAGTAGACCTCACCGTTGTTCATGACACGGGAGACCGTCGAGTAATAGCTGACCATGGGATCGACATCTTCGACGGGAGCATCCGTACCGTTCATGATCACGGCCCCCGACTCCATGAGCTTCTGCCACACGTATGCGCCTTCCGCGGCCCGCTGCGCACCCAACTTCGGTTCGACCCACGGACCGTCCGACGTCGCATGTACGCCCTGCATAGCGGCGATCACACCCAACTCCCCAAACCGCCCGATGTCATCGGGGTTCAGGTGCTGCGCATGCTCAACGCGCCACCGGTAGTCCTCACCACCGGCGGTAACGTATGCCGCTTCAAAGATGTCGAGTGTCTCTCGATTCGCCCGATCCCCGATCGCGTGGACGTTCAGTTGGTATCCATGCTCCATGGCGAGAGCGGCCGTCTCGGTGATCACCTCGACCGGCGTCGTGTTGAGGCCGGTGCTTGTGGGCAGGTCGTCATAGGGCTCTAACAGCCACGCACCATGTGAGCCAAGCGCTCCGTCAATCGAGTGTTTGATCGCCCGCACAGTCAGTCGATCTCCGTACCCGATCATACGGTAGTCGGCCAGCTTCTCGCGGAAGCTGTCGTTGCTCCCGCGTAGCATCACGTAGAGACGGATCTTGAGAGATCCGTCGTCCACGAGGTCTTTCCAGAGGTCGACGGAGCCAAAACCCGACCCCGCATCTTGGAACGACGTAATACCCTTGGAAAACGACTCTTCCTGAGCCAGGAGCGCGACACGTGCCGGGTCCGGAGATGCGGCACCTCGTTGTGCTGGGCCCAGAAGGCCACCCGCCGTCTCGCGGAAGGCCCCGATCGGATTACCCGAAGCGTCCCTGACGATCTCACCGCCGCGGGGGTCCGGTGTACTCGCGTCGATTCCTGAAAGCTCCATAGCCTTGGCATTCGCATAAGTCGCGTGCCCGCTCGCATGACGCAGAATCACGGGATTGTCAGGAGATACTGCACTCAGCGACGCGTGGAACGGGAGTCCGTCGACATTCGGCTCGGGCCGAACGTCCCACTTTTCCTGATGCCAGCCCCTGCCGGTGATGAGTTCCCCAGGCTCTGCGTCTGCTACCGCAGCCTCCACCATCGCAACAGCTTCACCCCAGTTGGCAACCGTCATGAGGTTCAGCTGAAGTGTGGAGCGGCCCACCCCCATGTAGTGACCGTGCCCCTCGATAAAGCCAGGGATCGCCGTGTGCCCGTCGAGCTCGACGACTCGGGTACCGTCCCCGATGTAGCCGGACATCTCAGCGTCCGAGCCCATCGCGATGATGCGCCCATCTCGCGAAGCGAGAGCTTGCACCTGGGGGGTCTCATCGTCCACCGTGACGATCTTCCCGCCTCTCAAAACAAGGTCCGCCGCTTCGACGGCGGGCCCGGAGTCGCAGCCGGCCGCCAAGACGGTGAGTGTGGCAATCGTGAAGAAACGGCGATCGGAGAACACGAACATGGTCCTGCTCCTGCGGGTCGACGACTAGAGTCGAATGAGCGCTTGGTGCCTAAGGACCATCAGAATCACGTGCCTGGCACAAACCGGCCAGGGGCTTCGTGCAGTTCGTTCCTAGGCCCTACTTGCCAGGTCATTTCGCTCCACGAGCACCCTTCGCAGGCCCAACGCATCACGAAGAGCAAGACGCAGAAAATCGACCTCAATGGGCTTCACGAGGTAGGTCCTCGCTCCTTGATCCATGCACTCGATCGCGACTTCAGGGATGTCGAGACCGGTGAGCATGATCACAGCCATTTCAGGATCACGCGACAACGCCCAGGACAGGAACTCCACTCCCTTCATTCGAGGGAGTTCGATGTCCAACAGAAGCAGGTCAAAGCGCTCCGATGTGAGCCAGCGATCTGCTTCCTCGGCCGAGGACGCACCCTTGGCGGTATAGCCAAAGCGGGTCACGAGACGTTGAAGGCTCTGCCGAATGTCCGCTTCGTCGTCGACCACGAGAATGCGAGCGCGTTGAGGCGATTCCGCAATCATTTCTCTCCATCCCCGCCTGTTGTCACCGCCCAATACAAGACTCCCTTATCGTGAGTTTCTCATGTATTCGATGTCTTCCATTTTCCACAATTCCAAGAGCGTGCGGTTGACCTCACCAGAGAGGAAAGACATGTCCGTGTCGCCTCCTCCGCCCTGGGCCCCACCGGTAACCGTTTCCTGCTCTGCCCTGATTTCTTCCAGCGTGACGTGGCTACGCTTCCCAAAGTAGAGTCCCGTTCCTCCCGCCGCGATGAGCGAGACGACGAGACCCAAGACGAAACGCTTCTTTCTTCGGGCACGCGTGCGCCCCTGCTGCCTCACCGCCGACCGGCGCTCAAGGTCCTCGACCCGTGATAACCGGGGCGCTGTCGTGCGTTCTGCTACCGGCCGAGTTTTGCTCGGCCCGCCAGGGAAGCTGCCTCTAAGTTTTTCGTCCATGAAATCACCTGGGCGAATCCGTGTCTGGAACGAACACTAAGCAGTAAAGCCAAGTGCGATCAAACAGACTGGGAAATCCGGCGGGACGCACGGTCCCATACTGACGTCCATGAAGCTTGCCGCAAGCGGCCCAGTGAGAGACTTTGCCGGCGCCGATCAACCCTCAGCACTAGACCGAATGACGACCCCCAAGCTGCACCGCAGCGCCATGGCGATAGCCTTTTTCTCCTGCCTATTGGCCGCTTCGGTACACGCACAGGACGCTCCCGACCTCTGGAGGGCCCAACTCGAGTTGGGGTTCAACGGCTCCTCTGGAAACAGCTCCTTTGGAATCCTCCGCACCGGCGGAGCGCTGTCGCGGGCACAGACTGACATCTACGAATTCGAAGTCTCAGCACTAGTGCGCTACGGCAAGAGTGAAGACCGCATCATTGCCGACGACATGCGCAGCACCATAAAGTTCGACTGGAAGCCAGCCTCGGACTTCTCACCCTTCATATTCGTCACAGCTTCGCGGGATCAAATCCGCAAGATCGATTCGCGAGTCAGCGGTGGTGCCGGCGCGAAATGGACGTTCGGCCGCAGTGAGGACGAAGCGAGTAAGGCTTCGTTCAGCCTCGCCGCCACACTCGACCGTGAGGACTTTGCCCTCGATGCCGGGGCTACGGAGGAAGAAATCAGCATCACGGCGCGGTGGAGCACACGCCTCAAACTCGATCACACATTTGCGTCGGGGGCCAAAATCGGACACGTGACGTTTTGGCAGCCTAAGATCGACTCGTTCAGTGACTACATCGTCGAAATGACAACGTCACTCTCGACTCGACTCCTTTCCAATCTCTCGCTCGCCGTGGAACACGAGTTCATACACGATGAGATCCCGGCCCCGGGAGCCAAGCCGAACGACCAGAAATTTTCGGTCGTGTTGAGGGTCAGCCTCTGATTTTGCGCCCGTGACCCATCTCTTAGCGCGCTTAGCTGGCGCACTGCACCTCAGGGAAGGCGAGGGCAACACCCTCGCGATCATGGCGGGGTTCCTCTTCTTGAACACCGCCAACACGACCCTGCTTTCCGCAGCTAAGAATGGGCTCTTTTTGTCGGTCTATCCGGGATCGCTGATCCCGCACGCTGTAATTGCCGCCGCCCTACTGACGGCGGTAACAGCCATCGTGTTCACCGGAGTGATCTCTGGAACTGCGCGACGCCGCCTCGCGCTTTGGCTGACACTTGGTCTCGTCGCATCGATCCTCGTTGCCCGCTTTCTGTTCGAATACGACCCCCGCTCATCGTTCCTGATCTACCTGTGGCTCTCAGCGGTCCAGGTGCTCGTGGTCACGCACGCTTGGGACTACGTGGGCGATCTGCTGACAGGACGCCAGGCCAAGAGACTCCTCCCGCTGATCGGTATGGGCGCCTCGATAGGCGCCATCCTAGGTGGAGCGGCAGTCGTGCCCGCCGCCGGGAGCTTCGGCACGTCCAACCTGCTCCTAATCTCCGCTGGCCTGCTGCTGGCCGCACTCCCCTTCCTATGGGCCGTCCCTGAACCACATACCGAGGAGGAAGAAGACGCGATCGACACTGGAGCGGTGAAGGCATTCTTCACCGGCGCCGGGAGAGGTTTTCGAGCCCTCGGTCACGAGAAGCTCCTTCGACTCCTCGCCTTCGGGATCATAGCGCTGACACTTACGGGGACTCTGATCGATCTGCAGTTGAAGGTGGCACTGCAAGAGAACTTCACCCGTGATCAGATCACCGCCGTCTATGGCTTGATGTCGACCGTGGTCGGAACTGGCACGCTTTTTCTGCAATTCTGGGCGTCGCGATTCTTGTTTCCGAAACTCGGCGTCTCGATGGCGGCCATGCTACAAGGTGGCGCACTGACCTTGGCCTCCGGCGGACTCGCTGTAACGGGTGGCGTGTACGCCTTGGCCGGGCTCCAGTCGTTGGACGACATCCTACAGCATGCGTTGCAGAAGCCAGTTGAACAGGTCTCGTTACTCCCGTTCCCCGGCAAGATAAAGAGCGCCGCCATGGCGACGCTGGGCGGCGTCCTGAGCCCCCTCTCGAAGGCTGCTGCGGGTGGATTGGCACTCGCCCTAGCGACCAGAGCCGAGTTGCTACCCCTAATCACAGTCGCTTCTGCGGCAGTGGCGTTTATGATCTACACACGCCACCGCACCACCTATATGGCTGCGCTTGAGAACGCTCTCGCACGACACGCGGTTGACTTCACGGGGCGCAACGACACTCCCTTCCTGGTCGGCCGGGAAGCGCTCGCGGTCATCGACAAGGCCTTCGACGATCCAGACCCCACCGTAGTGGTATTCGCAGCCTCATTGCTCGAACAACTCCCGGTCGAGGAATCGATTCCGAGAGCCACCAAACTCTTGGGGCACGACATCCCGGAGGTCCGGGCGGAAGCCGCCACGGTTCTATCCAGACTCGAGCACGACGACGACGACTTCGCAGCCGTAGCGGTGGTCGAACGACTGAGAACCGAAGACGACTTTTCGGTGATCGCGGCCCTAGTCTCCGCGGCGGGATGCCTCCCAGGGATCCGACCGAAGGAGATTCGGCGCTACGAAGAACATGAAGACCGAGCTGTGCGAAGAGCTGCACTGGGCGCGACAACCCGGCTCGGGGACGACAACAGCGAGAAGCTCAGAGAATTCCTGGGTGGGGACGATCACGAAGCGCGAATCGTGGCGGTGGGGGTCGTCGGGGATCTCGTTCTCGAAGAGTTCCTTCCCGAGGTCGCGGATGCGATCGGCGACATCACCGCCCGTCCAATGGTTCTTGAGGCGCTCGCATTACTCGGAAAGCCCGCCGTCCCGACCATGGCTGGGCTCCTGACGCGTCGAGATCTTTCACTCCCGACACGGCGGAGTATTGTGACTGCGCTGGCTTCCATCGAGGGAAGCGCAGCACGCGACTCCTTGATCGCCCTCGCGGAAGAACCCGCGCTCGGCCCGGCGGCGATGAACTCGCTGCTCCGCATGCGCGTCGCAGGTCGAATCGACCCTATCGACCCGGCCACGCTCCAAGGCACCATGGAAGAGGAGATGGCGAAGGGGCTGAGATTTTCCTTAGCGGCAAGCGGTCTCCGCTCGATGGCGGGAGACAATCCGGAGGCTATCTTCGTTGCCCGAGAGCTCGAAAGTCTAAGGGCACGGTCCCTTCACCGCGTTTTGCGGGTGCTCTCGCTGTCTTACGACACGCGTCGCCTGTCACCGGTAGCCACGGCGCTTCTGAGCAAGGACATCGCACGCGTGAGCAACGCACTCGAACTGCTCGAGGGCTCGATCTCTCAAGACACGGCCGCGCTAGTCATGCCCTTTATGGAAGCAGCGGCCGAGAATTTCCCAGAGTGGAGAACGATCGAGCTCGTGCCGGACGCGATCACGATCTTACAGAACCCGGGCGAGACACTGACGAACGAGAAAGACTGGTGGCCGAGATCCCTCGGCCTACACGTGCTGGGCCGAGACGACGAAATCTCGACACCCGGCCGCCACAAAAACAAAGCAGATGATGCACAAGAGGATGAAGCCATGATCCCCCTGATCGAGAAGGTCATGATCCTGAAGGGCTCCGAGCTCTTCCGAAATTTCCCAGGCCCGGATCTCGCGGGTATCGCCTCCCTGGCGCAGGTGGTCTATCTCGAGCCCGACGAGGTTCTGTTCAACCAAGGGGAGGAAGGAGATGCCTTCTACATGGTCGTGCAGGGAGGTGTGCGCATCACCCGCGGAGCCACAGAACTCGCGATTTTGGGAACGCGTGAAGGATTTGGTGAGATGGCCATTCTGGACCAAGAAACCCGCTCAGCAACGGCCACGGCCGCGGAGGCGACGACCCTCCTGCGCATCGGCCAGGATTCGTTCGACCAGTTGATCGAGCAGAACCCGACCGTTGCAAGAGGGATCTATCGCGTGCTCACCGAGCGTTTGAGGAACACGCTCGAACAGGTCGCCGCAGGATGACCTGAACCGACCCATATGAGGTCAGAGAAGCCGATCAGGGCGTCTTAGATCTTACCTGCGATCCAGCTCAAAACGAGCTTCACCATTCGCTTCAGAATCATCATCATGGTGGACCTTACGAGCGCAGCCCGCCGAAGGTTTTCTCACTCGCCAACGTCGCTCTTCGTAGTCGCAAGCTGTTCCCGACGACGCTCACCGAACTGAACGCCATAGCGACGGCCGCCAGGATCGGGTGGAGCGTCCGTAGCATCATCGGCAGAAACGCAAAGCTGTAGAGAGTGCCCGCTGCAACGGGAATCAGGACCACATTGTAGAAGAAAGCCCAGAACAGATTCTGTTCGATGGTCCGCATGGTCGCTCGGCTCAACTCGAAGGCTAGTGGCACCGAGCGGAGATCCCCACGCATGAGCGTGACGTCGGCGGCTTCCATCGCCACGTCGGCCCCTGTCCCGATCGCGATGCCGACGTCGGACTGTGCCAGAGCGGGCGCATCGTTAATCCCGTCGCCGACCATGGCGACATCACCCGTTTCTTGAAGCAGTTTAATCGCCTCCGCTTTTCCGTCCGGCAGTACATCGGCGATGACTTCGTCAATTCCTGCCTCGGCCGCTACGGCACGCGCGGTGGTTTCACGGTCGCCCGTCAGCATAACGACCCGGAGACCCGCAGCCCGGAGCTGGCCAACGGCCTCACGCGATCCGTCCTTGAGTGCATCGGCGACGGAGAGCAGCCCGATCGCATGACCGTCTTGAGCAACCCAAAGCGGGGTCTGAGCTAACGCCTCGATGCGTGCCTCCTCTGGATCGAGGGCAGCGGTATCGATGCCGTTCTCAGTCATGAGGCGCCTGGAGCCGACGAGTACGTCCACGCCCTGCACCGTGGCGGTAACACCTCGACCAACGACGGCTTCGAAGCTCGACGGTTCCTGCACCTCAAGGCCGCGGTTCCGCGCAGCCGCCAACACCGCCAATGAGATCGGGTGCTCACTGCGCATCTCCGCGGAGGCCGCCAGAGCGAGAAGCTCTGCGTCATTCCCGTTCGCACCATGGACCGTGTGCACGACGGGTTCTCCCTTCGTCACCGTGCCGGTCTTATCCAACACAACGATGTCGACCTGCCGAGCGCGCTCGAGCGCTTCCGAGGATCGGAAGAGAATGCCCATACGAGCCCCCCTCCCCGTCCCCACCATCACGGCAGTGGGCGTCGCGAGCCCGAGCGCACACGGGCATGCGATAACCAGTACAGCGACCATCCGGATGAGCGCCGGGGTAAAGCCAGCATCAACGGCCAGCCACCACACCAGGAACGTGGCCAAGGCCAAGCCTATCACGACCGGCACGAACACCGAGGCGACTCGATCCGCCAATCGCTGAATGGGCG
Organism: Longimicrobiales bacterium; assembly: GCA_029245345.1. Taxonomy (NCBI): domain Bacteria; kingdom Pseudomonadati; phylum Gemmatimonadota; class Longimicrobiia; order Longimicrobiales; species Longimicrobiales bacterium. The sequence continues at coordinate 51,922 of JAQWPM010000017.1, read as the reverse complement.
CCTTGCTGCCCTGGGCCTCACGAACAAGCCGGATCACCTGCGCGAGTGCGGTGTCCGCACCCACCTTGGTGGCTCGGTATTGGAATGCGCCGACGCGATTCACCGTCGCACCGGTGACTGTGTCGCCAGGGCCTTTTTCGACGGGCATGCTCTCTCCCGTAAGCATGCTCTCGTCGATGGTAGAGTGTCCCTGCTCCAGCATACCATCGACGGGAATCCGGCCACCGGGCCGCACCGATACCAGGTCGCCTACGAGTACGTCTGCGAGGGAGACCTCGACCTCCACTCCATCCCGCACGACTCTGGCGGTGTCAGGTTGGAGTTCCATGAGTTCCCGGATGGCTTCGCCCGTCTGACCCTTCGCTCGCACTTCAAGGAGCTTTCCAAGCTTGATCAGCGTGATGATCAACGCAGCGGTCTCGAAGTAGACATGCTCACCCGCAGCCACGGAGCCCATCGTGAGCGCCGTGGCCACCACAACCGAGTAGATCCAGGCTACCGACGACCCGAGCGCGACGAGCACGTCCATGTTCGCGGAGCCGGCCCGAAGTGACTTGAAGCCTCCGACGTAGTAGTCCCACCCCACGTAAAATTGGACTGGGGTCGCGAGCGCAAACATGAGCCAGTTGACCCAAGGAGCGTGCGACCACGCTCCCAGAAGCGTGAAGTCGCGAGCCATGCTGAGAACAAAGAGCGGGCCGGCGAAGGCGACCCCGGTCCAGAACTTCTTCGTTTGATCCGCGATCTCAGCCCGTCGGCCAGCGGCTTCGGCGTCCTCCAGAGCTTCGCCTTCGGCCTCGAGCACACCAAAGCCCACGCGGCTCACGACCTCAGTGAGGTCCGCCTTTTCCAATACCGAGTTCGTGAGCCGCACCGTGGCTCGCTCAGTGGCAAAATTCACGGAGACTTCAGACACACCCTCCGTCTTCCGAAGCGCGCGCTCCACGGTCGCTGCACAGTTGACGCACGTCATCCCCGTGATGGGGAGAACGACCTCACGCTCGCGAACGTCAGGTGTCATGAGACCACTCTCGACTCAGCCTACCGGCGGGTGGCCGATCTCTGTCATGAGTTCCTCGATGACCACCCAGTCCGTCGTATCCGGATCCCAGGAGATCTTCACGGTCTTGGCGACCTGCTCCGCCTTCACCTCTTCGACTCCGTTCAGTTCGCCGACTTCCCGCTCAATGGTGGCGACGCAGTGCCCGCAGCTGATGCTCGGGGCGGTCACGGTCTTATTCGTCATGTGTTCTCTCCTTTAGGCCTTTCCGGTGGCTTCGAAGACCTGGAGTAGTTCTCCGAGGACCTGTTCTTTTTCGTTGTCGTCGGTGCCGCGAATGGCGCTTGTCACACAGTGGTGGAGATGTTGGTCCAGAACGAGACCGCTCACCTTCTTGAGCGCGCGCTGGATGGCCAGAATCTGGTTCACGACGTCGATGCAGTACGCGTCTTCGCCCACCATGCGCTCCACGCCTCGAACATGGCCCTCCACGCTCTTTAGGCGCCGCACGATGTCGGTGGTTCGTTCATCCTGCATGTCCGCAGCCTCCGTTCGGTACACCTTACCCCTACCCCCCTGGGGGGGGATACAAGAATAACCGACCCGACTACGACGAGCAACGGGTCCTTGTCGTGTTTCCACGGAGCGGGCACCTTCCGGCATGTCTCTGAAATCCTCCATCAAGACCATGCTCACCTTGGAGCAAGGCGTAGCGTCCGGCCTCCCTGAGGCGGCAGCGGATATGAATCCCATCGCCCTCTTTCGTGCCTGGCACTCGGCTGCGGAGGAGTCCGGGATCGCTCTTCCGGAGTCGATGACATTGGCTACGTCGACCGCGGAAGGAATTCCTTCTGCTCGTACGGTCCTACTCAAGGGCGTGGACGAGCGCGGTTTTGTCTTCTATACGAATTATGGAAGCAGAAAGGCGGGCGAACTCGAAGCGAACCCGCACGCGGCCCTCTGTTTTCACTGGGCCGTACTCGAACGGCAAGTCCGAGTGACCGGACACGTCGAGCGCGTTTCACGCGAAGAGAGCCTGGCCTACTTCACGTCCCGCGGGAAAGGAAGCCGCATTGGGGCATGGGCTTCACGACAGAGTGAACCGCTGGAAGAACGAAGTTCTCTGGAGGCAGCAGTCGCGGACTTCAAGGAACAGTATCCAGGCGAAGACGTTCCGCTCCCGCCACATTGGGGCGGCTATCTCGTGCGGCCGGACCAGATCGAGTTCTGGCAGGGCCGCGCAGACCGATTGCACGACCGCCTGGTGTTCTCCCATACCGAGACTGGGTGGAGTACGAAGTGGCTTTACCCGTAAGAGATGTGAAAGAAGTGGGAGCCCAACCCTACTTCGCGCGCGGTGCGTTTCAGTTCATGAAGGACCTGGCGGACAACAACGACCGCGAATGGTTTTCAAAGAACAAGCCTCGGTACGAGACGCACATCAAAGACGCCTCGCTGCGTTTCATATCAGACTTCGCGCCGTACCTGAAGAAGTTGAGCCCCCACTTCATGGCCACGCCGCGATCCCTGTTCAGGATCTACCGCGACACCCGCTTCTTGAAGGACAAGACGCCTTACAAGACGCATGTGGGCATACACTTCCGGCACGAGCAGGCCAAGAACGCCTACGCACCGGGCTACTACCTGCACATCGAACCCGGCGAGGTCTTTGCCGGAATGGGCGTCTGGCATCCGGAATCGAAGGCGCTACGGGCCATCCGGGAGCACATCGTTGCCGAACCGGCGGGTTGGAAGAAGGCGTCACGGGGCAAGAAATTCCTGGGTACGGTCGGGTTGGTCGGCGACAAACTGTCGCGCCCACCAAAAGGATTCGATCCAGAGCACCCGCTTATCGAGGATCTGAAGTTCAAGGACTTTATCGCGATCACGTCTCTGCCTCAGAAGTTCGTACTCAACTCGGACCTGCCCAAAGAGCTCGAACAGCTCTTCCGGGCTGGCACACCATTCATGCGTTATCTGTGTGACGCCTTGAACGTGCCCTTCTAACGGTGGGCGCCGGACTACAGGCCTTCCTGGCCCTGTTCCCCATTGCGTTGGGGGGTGCACTCCTCGTCGGCTTTCGGGTGCCAGCTAAGAAGGCGATGCCCGCGGCGTATCTCGCGGCTGTCGCGGTGGCGTTTGGGGCGTGGCAGATGGAGCCTTCGCGCATCGCGGCAGCGTCCATCCAGGGCCTGTTCCTGACGTTCGACCTGCTCTTCATCATCTTCGGTGCGATTCTGCTCCTGCACACGCTGGAGCGATCCGGCGGTGTCTCGGCGATCCGCCGGAGCTTCCACGGCGTCAGCGACGACCGACGGGTCCAAGTCGTGATCGTCGCGTGGCTTTTTGGTTCGTTCATTGAGGGCTCGGCAGGGTTCGGCACACCGGCTGCCGTGGCTGCACCACTTCTCGTCGCCCTTGGTTTTCCCGCCGCGGGTGCAGTCATGCTCGGCATGATGGTGCAGAGCACAGCGGTGACGTTTGGTGCTGTTGGCACACCCGTCTTGGTGGGTGTGCAGGGTGGGCTCGGTGGCGAAGCATTCATGGCTGACCTGGCTGGGGCCGGCCTCTCCATGCGGGACTACCTGGAGGCGGTCACCGCGAAAGCGGTTTTGCTGCACGCGACCGCGGGCGTCCTGATGCCCACATGGATGGTCATCATGCTCACCCGATTCTTCGGAGAGAAGAAGTCGTGGACGGAAGGGCTATCCATTCTGCCGTTCACGCTCGTGGGTGGTCTAGCCTTCACCGTGCCCTACGTACTCCTTGGCACCTTCCTCGGTCCGGAGTTCCCTTCCCTGTTGGGGGCCCCGATCGGCCTGGCCATCGTCGTGACCTTCGCCCGGCGCGGCTGGCTCATCCCCTCGGACACATGGGACTTCCCCGCCCGCGATCGTTGGGACGACGAGTGGGTCAGTGGATTGGAAGAAGAGCTGGCCGACGTCCCGGAGAGCGGTGTCTCCTCGGTAATGGCATGGGCTCCCTACGGAATCCTCGGACTTCTTCTGGTCCTCACACGGCTGCCCAACCTTCCCATTGGGGGATGGCTCAAGGTCCCCGACATCCAGTGGGCGAACATCCTAGGGTCGGGCATCACGGCCACGACGACGCCGCTCTACTTACCCGGGTTCGTGCTCTTGGTCGTGGTCGGGATCACGGCACTGCTCCATCGGATGAGTGGGTCGGCTCTCAAGGAGGCGGTGCAATCGTCCAGCAAAGTCCTCCTGGGCGCGGGATTCGTGCTCATCTTCACCGTCCCAATGGTCCGGGTCTACATCAACTCTGAAGTGAACGGCGCTGGCTTCTTGGCCATGCCACTGGCGATGGCGGAGTGGGTGGCGGGCAACGTCGGTCAGGTATGGCCGTTCTTTGCACCCCTCACCGGCGCGCTCGGCGCATTCATCGCGGGCTCGAATACGGTGAGTAATCTGATGTTCTCCGCCTTCCAGTACGGAGTAGCCGAACGTCTCGCGATGTCCACCGTGATGATCGTCGCACTTCAGGCGGTCGGAGCCGCCGCCGGCAACATGATTGCGATTCACAACGTGGTCGCGGCATCTGCTACGGTAGGGCTGCTGGGCAAAGAGGGGGCGACGCTGCGGAAGACGATTCTGCCGACCGTGTATTACCTGCTTGTCGTCGGCATCCTAGGTCTTATCGCGATCCATGTATTGGGGGTCGTCGACCCGGTCGGATAACGATGTCCGGTAACGCTGTCCTCTAGAGTCCAGCGAGCACCTCAGCGACGCTCTCCGCACCGCCGTTCGTACGTGGTGTCCGCGGCATCGAGAGCAACTCAGGAATCCGGCCAATCCACTTCCCGGAGGAGAAGTCGCTCGGACTCATTTCAAGAGCGCCGAGCTCTCGTTTGCAGAACGCCTCCAATGGAGGCATCTCGGGGAAACCGGGGCGGCTCACATAGGCGTATGGGAGTCCCTCGGCCCACACCTCCGCTACGGTTCCGTATCCGAGTTTTGCCACGACCGCGTCCGCGGCCCGCATCATGTCGGGCATGAAGATCGGCGTCTGGTTACTGAAGAGTCGAAGATTCCCGTCAGTGGACGTCTCTTGAGCGCCGGTCACAACGAACGTCACGCCATCCTGGCTTCGGAGTTCGTCCAAGAAGGGCATCGGTTCGCCGTAGCCACCCATGGTCACGACGATGAGTCGTTCCCCTTCCCCAACGCCGAGGGCGGCGAGCTGATCCGACCGGGACAGGCGAGGGGTTCGGCTGATTGGGTTCACCAAACGGGCACCCTCGTCACGCGAACAGAGCGGCTCCGTCTGGATCAACACGGTGGCTCGGGATCGCCACATCGCGAGCTCATCTGAAAAGCCCTCTAACTCCGGATGTTCGCCGAAGAAGGGTTCGTAGAGCCAAGACCATGTGAAGTTCTCGACGAGTACCGAAGGGATCCCCGCCCGTTCAGCCACTGCGACCCCAAAAGGTGCGATGTCTGCGAGGAGTGCCTCACAACCGGAGGCTCGGACGAGCTGTGCGAGCCGGTCGATCTCGTCGTCCGGGAACGGCAGCAGCTCATTGAGCGCGACGGCCGTAGCACCCAGGTCCGCCTTCAGCGCAGACGCCTGCCTGAACCCGACATCACACTCCACTTCGTGATACTCGAAAAGCCCCTTCAGGGACTCCTCAAAGAACCACCGCGGTGCCGTCGTGAAGACCTCGAACCGGGCTCCATTGTGCCGGTTCAACGCCTCCATGACTCCGGAGGCCCGAGCGGCATGTCCGTATCCATGAGGGGATACAAAGACCGCATAACGCGGTGCATTCGAAGTCACCGCTGTGCTCAGGTTATTCAGTCGGCCTTCAACGCTGCTGCGATCCCATCAGCGGCACTCTTAATACACTGCTCCCCAATCGCCGCGCTCATCCCGCGCGCATCACCCAGAATCCCATTGGGCGTCACCGATCTGAATCCATCCCGAAAGATCCGCTGGGCAAGCGCAGCGTCGAATTCTTGAACATTCCCTTCCTCAGCCCGATCCTCACGCACGAGATCCGGCCGAATGCACAACATCTCTGAGGACTCTGCGATGTCCGCATGTCCCCCGACCCGCCCCTCGAGGCCTGGCGATTCCTGAGCTACGGCGCCCTGCCATAACTCCATAAACCCGAGCAGGTCCGTATACGCGTGGACCGTGCACCCTGGGGCGACAGCCGCCGCCAGGTCACCGAGCATCTCGGCAAGCGGGCCAAAGTTGCCGCCGTGGGAAGGCACGAAGTACACGTCGCGGAAGCCGTGTCGCGCCAAACTCACAGTGTAGTCCAGACAGATCGCCTCTAGCGTCTGCTGCCGGACCGACAGAGTTCCCGCAAAGCCCATGTGGTGCTCGGAGCACCCAACTCGGATGGTAGGCCCGACGAGTGATCCTCCAAGCCGCCGAGCGACTTCTACAGCCAGGCGATCACCGCGGGCCGCGTCTACAAGGAGCGGAAGGTGCGGCCCGTGCTGCTCGATCGCACCCACGGCGATCACGATGGACGTGAAGCCTCCTTCGAGTGCCTTCTCGACCTCGGGCCAGGTCATTTCTTCGAGAAGCAGATTCTGCTCAATCATGTCGGCGTTCCACACATTTAGGATGGTCGTCTGCGGCTTTCTTACGTACCTCAGCCCCCGGAACGTACGACGGACGAATCGATCCCTCCAGAAGGTGGCACGCAGGGCTTCTCCGTGGGCCTCTTCTCGCCCCACCCGCTTGCCTCGGCGTCCAGCTTGAGGCGAAGCTTTCGCTCACCCTGGAGAGCGGTCAGCGACAACAACCGCGACTTCCTGAGCGACGACGAAGCAACACGACTGTGGAAACGTGCCTCGGAGTTACAGGAACAAGCTGCCGGCTACGCGGTGGTGTGACGGTTCACGGATTCAAGTGGCTGTAGCAGATGGCGCTCCGAAAAGGCCACAAGGCCCTCACCACCTTGGTGGGCGCCGTCGCTCTCGACGCACAAGGCGGATGGGGCATCGGAGCCCCTAAGGGCGCAGAAATGCATGCCCTGCCTGCCTCAGAGGCGGAATACACGACAAAATGATGCGGGGCAGCACAAAAAAAACGTTTTCCTAGGCAACACTCGACACTAACATGGCCATCCTTCGTAGATGTCGGTTGGGTTCCTTATACCGACCCCTTCGCTCGCAGTACCTCAGGCCATTCCCCGTAGTATCGGAGTTAGTGCATGCGCTTGTTCTTCCGCGGCCTCTTGCCGGCCGCACTCCTGCTTCTGACGCCCGTCGTGATGCAGGCACAGGAAGCGGATCTGGACCCGGATCGGGGCCTACCGCTCGAAGCCGCCCGCTGGGCTCGCTTCACGACAACTGAAGGCACGTGGATCTCACTCGACGTGAGTCCAGACGGCCAGACGATCGTCTTCGATCTCCTCGGCGACCTCTACGCAATGCCCATTGGCGGCGGTGACGCCACCCGGCTCACGCGTGGAATGGGGCACGACATGCAGCCCCGGTTCAGCCCGGACGGCGAGCGCATCGTCTTCGTGTCCGACAGGAGCGGTGACAACAACGTGTGGTTGATGCCCGCGGGTGGCGGAGAACCTACCCAGCTAAGCAAAGGCATCGGCAGTCGGTACGCTTCGCCAGACTTCACCACCGACGGCACATACGTCCTTGTCTCGCGCGCGGCTCCCGGAGCCGGCCTCGAGAAGATCTGGATGTACCACGTCGACGGCGGCACAGGCCTCGAGATCGTAGGCGGCACGGGCGACCAGCGCATGATGGGAGCCGCGCTCGACGCCGACGGCCGCTACCTGTGGTACGCCCAGCGAAACGGCATGTGGCAGTACAACGCGATCCTACCTCAGTACCAACTCTGGGTTTTCGATCGTCAGACGGGCGTGCGCACACCGATGACGAATCGTTATGGCTCTGCGTTCCGGCCTGCAGTCTCGCCCAATGGGGATTGGCTCGCCTACGGCAGCCGGGACGACGCCGACACCGGCATTGTCCTGCGTGACCTGAATTCGGGTGAGGAGCATTGGCTGGCCTACCCGGTCCAGCGCGACGACCAAGAATCGACATCGGCCATGGATGTGCTCCCCGGTTATTCGTGGACACCTGATGGTGGCGCGATCGTGATCTCGTACGGCGGCGGCATCTGGTCCGTGCCCGCAGACGGAGCCACTCCGACAGAGATTCCGTTCTCAGTCGATGCGGAGGTGGCAGTAGGACCAGAAGTGTCCTTCGAGTACCCCATCGAGGACACGCCCACGTTCACGGTGAAGCAGATCCGTGACTCGCGGCCGTCCCCGGACGGCAGCCAGATCGCGTTCATCGCCCTCGATCGCCTGTACGTGGCCGATGTCGCTGGCGGCGAACCGCGTCGCCTGACGAACGACGTCGTCGGTGAATACACACCGGTCTGGTCTCCGGACGGCCGCTACGTGGCCTACACGACCTGGGATGACGACTCCGGAGAGGGCACGATCCGCCGCGTCTCCGCAGGTGGGGGCAACGCGACGATCCTCTCGACGGCCCCGGCCTACTACCAGCAGATCGCTTGGTCGCCGAACGACCGCATCGTCGGTATTCGCTCCGCACGCCGAAACGTTCAGGAAGCGATCGATCCGTTCATCGGGATGGGACTCGACTCCCACTTCTTCTGGATCCCCGCCTCGGGTGGTGCAGCGACAGCCATTGGGCCGACGAACGGACGCCGGCTTCCGCACTTCACTGAGGACGCGGAACGCATCTACTACTATGGCTTCGCTCAGGCCGATCCCATTCCGGGCGCCTCCGCAGCTCCGCCCCCAACCCTCGCGCTCAGCTCCGCACGTTGGGACGACACGGACAAGAAGGTCCACCTGCGCGTGACCGCTCGGATCCCCATCGGGGCCGGTGGCGTCGCTGATGGATACAACATCTCCGCGACGTCAGACCTCGTCGAACCTCAAACGGTCTTCGAGGACAACAACGAAGCTCGAGAGCTGATCCCTCAGCGCTCTGCAGGCTCGGTGATGATGGCGCCCCAAGGTGACTTGGCACTCGCGCAGATCGGTAACGACCTGTACGTGGTCACGGTGCCGCCCGCGAACGGTATCGTCCCGACGATTCAGGTGGCCAAGCCGGATTCGGCTGCGGTCCCGACGTGGAAACTCAACGAGCTCGGCGTCGAATTCCCGACGTGGTCCGCAGATGGACGCACGGCACACTGGTCACTCGGGAACGCGCTCTTTTCGTACAACATGGACGCAGCATCTGGTGACGCGAACTACGAAGCTGCTGAACAGCAGTTCGGCGTCACGGCAGATCGTGATATCCCGCAGGGCACAGTTGTCCTGCGCGGGGCTCGTGCCATAACGATGAACGGCAACGAGATCATCGAGAACGCGGATATCGTCGTGACAAACAACCGCATCACGTCCGTGTCGGCCGGTGCCGGTGAGGTACCGACAGGAGCGGAAGTTATAGACGTGAGCGGCAAGACGATCGTCCCAGGGTTCGTGGACACCCACGCCCATATGTGGAACATGTGGGGTGTGCATTGGGCACGGCCGTGGATCTACCAGGCGAACCTGGCCTACGGCGTGACCACCACACGAGACCCGCAAACGGCTACGACAGACGTACTCGTGTACGAGGACCAGGTCAGGGCCGGCAATATGGTCGGGCCCCGAGTCTACCACACGGGACCTGGCGTCTTCTCTGGAGAGTTCATCCGGAGCTACGAACACGCCATCGAAGTGCTGACCAAGTACAGCCAGTACTACGACACCAAGACCTTCAAGATGTACATGTCCGGCAACCGCCGTCAGCGGCAGTGGCTGATCATGGCATCGCTGGAATTGGGTCTCATGCCGACCACCGAAGGTGGCTTGGACTACCGGCTCAACATGACGCACGCCATCGACGGATATCCGGGCGTGGAGCACACGATGCCCATCATCCCGGCCTACAACGACGTAGTCGAACTCTTCTCCACGTCGGGCACGGTGAACACCCCTACCCTCGTCGTCTCATACGGCGGTCCGTGGGGTGAGAACTACTTCTACACCAACGAAGACATCTTCGGGGACACGAAGCTGACGTACTTCACGCCGAAGCGTGAGCTCGACTTCAAGGCTCGCCGTCTACAAAGCACGGGCCCTGGACCGGGCGGCTGGTTTATGGACGATGAGTACGCGTTCCGGAAGCACTCGGCATGGCTTGCCGACCTGGTGGACGGCGGTGGGAAGACCGGCGTCGGCTCACATGGCCAGCTCCAGGGCCTCGGCTACCACTGGGAGCTTTGGCTCCTGCAGAGTGGCGGCATGGACGAGCATGATGCACTGCGGGCGGCGACGCTCATGGGAGCCGAGGCCATCGGCCTCGGTGGCGACCTCGGATCCATCGAAGTCGGCAAACTGGCCGACCTCGTGATCCTGGACGCAAACCCGCTCGACAACATTCGCAACACCAATACAGTGAACCGCGTGATGATGAACGGCAGGCTCTACGACGGAAACACGCTCGACGAGCAATGGCCCAGACAGCGGGCTGCGCCTACTGAAGCGTGGAGAGAAACCGCGCCGAATGTGAACGCTGGGATCCGGGGAGGTGGACGATGAGCCGCCAGGTGAAGGACCTCGGATGCCTCAAGCGCCTCGCTACTACAGCGCTGGTGATGGGCGGCTTGGTCGCGATGGCTGCACCGGTTGCAGCTCAAGGGCGTGGTGGCCCCGGGGGGCGCGGCGCGGCGCCGCTACCGCTTAGTGGTGCACGCACCGCAGAGTTCACAGCCACGGAAGGCACGTGGATGTCGCTCGACGTATCACCTGACGGACAGACCATCGTCTTCGATCTGCTCGGCGATCTGTACACCATGCCTATCTCGGGTGGAGAGGCTTCGCCCCTCCTGACCGGGATGGCCTTCGAAGCACAGCCGCGCTTCAGCCCGGACGGTGAGTCCGTGGCTTATGTCTCCGACAAGAGCGGAGGCGACAACCTCTGGACCATGCGGCTGGACCGCACGGACACCACGCAGGTGTCACGCGGGAACAACAACCTCTACACGTCACCCGAGTGGGACCCGGCGGGAGACTACCTCGTGGTCAGCCGAGCAGCAGGCCCGCTCGGTGGCTCCGCGAAGCTCTTCATGTACAAGGCGGACCGCACGTCGCCCATCGCGACGGGGGGTGGCACGGGCCAACAAAAGATGGTCGGCGCCGCATTCAGCCCGGACGGCCGATACATCTGGTACGCCAGCGGAACCGGTGACTGGCAGTACAACGCGCGGCTGCCGCTGTATCAGCTGCGGCGGTACGACCGGGAGACCGGCAACACGACCACGATGACGAACCGCTACGGTTCGGCCTTCCGCCCGGCGATCTCCCCTGACGGTATGTGGCTCGTTTACGGCACGCGCTACAACGCGGACACAGGGCTCCGGAAACGAAATCTGGAGACAGGCGAAGAAGAATGGCTCGCCTACCCCATCCAGCGTGACGACCAAGAATCACGGGCGCCGCTCGATATTCTTCCCGGTTATGCATTCACACCGGATGGCTCCTCGCTCGTCGTTTCGTTCGGCGGCAAGATCTGGAACGTCCCCATGGACGGTTCGGATCAAGCGGAGATCCCGTTTGCGGTACCGGTGAAGGTAGACGTCGGTCCGGAGGTGAAGTTCGCCTCCCAGATCGACACCACCGCGATGGTCACGGCAAGCCAGATCCGCAGTCCGGTGGCTTCACCGGATGGCGGCCAGATCGTCTTCACAGCATTCGACCGCCTCTGGGTGAAGGACATGCCCAGCGGTGAGGCTCGTCGCCTGACCGATGCGGATCACGGCGAGTTCCACCCGCAATGGTCCCCGGACGGTTCGACGATCGCGTACGTGACGTGGGACGACGCCGACGGTGGTCACATCATGACTATTCCGGCCGCAGGGGGAGCTGCCGTGCAGCTCACGTCGACCGCGGCCATGTACTACAACACTGCTTGGTCGCCCAACGGACAGCGGATCGTCACTTCTCGTGGCGCCGCCCGTGACCTGAAGACCGCCGCGGATATTTTCTTCGGACCCAGTGGCGCCGAATTCGTTTGGGTGCCATCGGCTGGCGGAGAGGTGACCCTCATCGCTCCGACCGGATTCAGAGACGTCGCCCACTTCGTGGACGGCGAGGACGACCGGATCTACGCGTACAGCCCCATTGAGGGCCTCGTGTCGTTCCGTTGGGACGGCACGGATGTGAAGCGGCATCTGCGGGTGCTCGGCAGGCAGGGTGTGCCAGGCTTCGCGACGCCTCACGCCAACGAGCCGGAGTACCTTCCCCGCCGGCCCTTCCCGTGGCGCATGACACCGGATCCCACGGACCCGACTCCACAAACGGAGCCCGGTGGCCCAGCGCCAGCAGGCCTGTTGATGATGTCGCCCGAAGGCAACCAAGCCTTCGCACAGTTCGGGAACGACATCTTCGTAATCGACTTGGAGAACGCAGGACCGACGCCGCCGACCGTGATCCTCACCCAATTGGCGGCATCGCCCGTTCCGGTTCGCAAGCTGACAGACGTCGGGGGTGAATTCCCCTCATGGACAGCGGACGGACAGGGCATCAATTGGGCCATGGGCAACGTGCTCTTCTCGTACGACATCAACCACGTCGAAGCGGAAGAAGCCGAAGAGGAAGCGACCGCACATGGACGCGCGCTCATCCGTGCACGGGCTCTAGCCGTAACCGACACGCTCAAAGAGAAGCGTGCCGAAGTCGACAGCCTCGAGACCGCGGTCGAAGAGGCGGCGGACTCGTTGGATACGACGGGCGACGAAGCATCCGTCGAGACGCTGAGGGACGACATCATGCGCCTCCAGGCCGACTCGGTTCAGGTCGTCGCAGATTCGCTAATCGCACGGTCAGATTCGATTCGCGCAGCAGCGGAAGAAGTCGCGGCTAAGGCCGATGCGATTCGAGGCGGTGACGAAGAGATCCTCGCCGACACGACGGACACCTACGAAGCCGTCGAACGGAAGATCGAGGTCGAGCTGCCTCGGGATATCCCTCGAGGGACGGTGGCGCTCACAGGGGGTCGCATCATCACGATGGCGGACAACCCAGGAGATACGACCGGAGCACCTCACGTCATCGAGAACGGCACGGTCATCGTCACGGACAACAAGATCGTCGCGGTCGGCATGGCAGACTCGGTGGAGATTCCCGAAGGAGCCGAGGTCATCAGCATGGCCGGCAAGACGCTCATGCCGGGCATGGTGGATACGCACTACCACTCGATGTGGTTGGTGCCGGAGATCCACCCCCAGGAGGTGTGGCAGTACTTAGCCGCGCTCTCCTACGGTGTCACGACAACACGTGATCCCCAGACAGCCTTCACGGACGTCCTGAGCTACACGGATCGTGTGAACACGGGGGGCTTGATCGGTCCGCGAATTTACTCGACGGGACCGGGCGTCTTCGCCGGTGAGAATGTGCGAGACGCGGATCACGCGAAGGACGTCCTACGCCGGTACTCCGAGTACTACGACACCAAGACGCTGAAGATGTACATGACGGGGAACCGTCAGCAGCGTCAGTGGGTGATCCAAGCGGCGAAGGAACTCGAGTTGATGCCGACCACCGAGGGTGGACTCGACTTCAAACTCGACATTACACACGTCATCGACGGGTATCCCGGGGTGGAGCACACACTGCCTATCGCACCGATCTACTCGGACGTGGTCAAGCTGTTCGAGACGTCGCAGACGACGAACACACCGACGCTGCTCGTGTCGTACGGCGGGCCCTTCGGTGAGAACTTCTTCTACGCCACGGAGAACGTTCACGACAGCCCGAAGTTGAACATGTTCATTCCGAAGGCGAATCTGGACATGCGCGCACGCAGGCGCGGTCCGGGAGCGGGCGGTAGCCCAGGGACCGCCGGCTGGTTCCTGCCCGAGGAGTACGTCTTCCCGCGCCACGGTGAATTCGTGGAGAAGATGCTTGAAGGGGACGCGCGCATGGGTGTGGGAAGCCACGGACAGATCCAGGGCATCGGGCTGCATTGGGAGATGTGGGCCATGGGCTCCGGCGGTGCCGAGCCTCACGACATCCTACGTGCTGCCACGATCCTGGGTGCTGAAGCCATCGGCTTCGGTGCTCAGCTCGGCAGCATCGAGGAAGGCAAGTTCGCGGACATCGTGATTCTGAATTCGAACCCCATGGATGACCTTCGCAACACGGTCGACATCGCGAACGTTATGAAGGACGGCCGCCTGTACGACGGAATGACTCTGGACGAGATCTACCCGCAGCAGCGTAGGTTGGAGCGGAGACGGCCGGGTGAGTCGGATCCGGGTGCTACTGCGGCGGGGATCGCGCGGCGGTAGGGTCTTCCTGGAGAAGCGCGGGATTAGGAGCCCTCGGCCTTCGGGCCGGGGGCTCTTTTGTTCGCGTTCCGGCTTCGATGCCTGGGCCAGATCACTCCGAGAGGTGTCCCAATCTCCCATGGCCACCTCACGCTCACGGTGCGAGCGTTTGGAGTGGCCCAGTCACCGCCGCCCCTGTCCCGCCCGAGCCTAGTCGTCTGCCGGAATCCGAGCAGACTCGAGATCACACGCCAGCCGGCGCGCCACCTCTGCCATGCCGAACTCGAGCTCATCTCCCCCGAAGAGCTTTAGAACGTCCATTGCCTGGTGCAGCACCACTTCTCCACGATTGCCGAGATATGGGAGCCTATTGCTCCACCATAGCACTCGTGATGAACCTTCGAACATGGATGCGGCCCGGACCGGAAGTGGCCGCGGTCAGCGTCACACCAGGCCCAGGGAAAGTCCCGACCGTGACGAGCACGGAATGACATCTGCCGCGAACTTGAGGAGCGTGGGGAAGGCTCAACCTGTTGCCAGGAGTGTCCCAAATGGAGCGGACCCGCACCCACCCCCCACCTTCATCTCTAGGGCCATGGCTCCCCGCCCAATCCTCTCCGCCCTCCTCTCCCTCGCGCTTCTCGCCGCGGCCTGCGAGGCCGAGCCGTCGCTCAGCTACGAGGTCCCGATGATCTTCCTCATGGGCCGCTCCGACCTGCATACGCCCTACGCCTCGTCCCGCGCTCACTACGACCGGACCGAAGCGCCCCTCAAGCGCTTCGTTACCTTCGAGCGGAGCGTACATTTCGTGATGCTCGAGGATCCCGGACGCTTTCTCATGACGCTGGTCAACGAGGTCCTGTCGCTGGCCGGGGGCGCGAAGGAGTTCGCGGTGATTCCCGACCCTCGCCGCCGCCGCTGAGGCGGATCAGACTGTAACCCACACTCCTTCAACGCCCTGGACCCCGTGACGCACTCGTTCTTCGCCTCGTCCGCCCGCTTCGCCCTCGGTCCCGCCGAGGCCCGTTCCGCGCCGACATTTCTCCTGGCCCCGGTCGCGGGGGCCGGAAGGAGACCTCACCGGGCTCCGTGTGTCGCCGGGGGCCGCGCCCTGAGGCTCCGGAGCCGCGCATGGGTGGCCGTGGTGGCGGTCACGACGGCGGCCTGCCTGAGCCCGATGGGGGCCGACGCCCAGACTCGGGAGGTGGCCTTCTCCACCGACGAGGGCACGTGGCTTTCGCTCGATGTCTCGCCGCGCAGGGACGGGCTCGTGTTCGAGTTGCTCGGAGACATCTACGCGTTGCCCGTGGCGGGCGGTGCAGCGACGCCCGTGCTGACGGGCACCGCGTTTCAGTCGCAGCCGCGCTACTCGCCAGATGGACTCTGGCTCGCGTACATCAGTGACGAGTCGGGTGCTGACAATTTGTGGGTCGCGCGGTCCGACGGGTCAGGTGCCCGCCCGATCACCGATCGGACAGGATCGACATTCATCTCCCCGGAATGGTCGGTGGACGGCGAAACCCTGTTCGTGACCGTCGTGACGGGGGCGTTTCAGCGTGTCGCCGAATTGTGGGGGTTCGACGTTGCGGACGGATCTGAGACACGGCTCCTCGAGAACGGGAACGGCCCACCGGCACCCCTCGTGTCGTCTCCGGCACCGGGTCCGTATGGCGGGTCGGTCGCTCCCGACGGGTCTATCTATTACACGTCGGTGACGCCCCGCCCGTACGGCAGCCGGACCGGGGCCAGCAGTGCGGTGATGCGCTACGACCCGGCGGTGGGACGCAGCGCGCCGGTGCCGTTGGAAGGCATCCAGGCGATGAAGCCGCGCGTCTCTCCCGACGGAAGGACGCTGATCTATGCAGCCATGCGCGACGGGCGTACGGGCCTGAAGGCAAGAGATCTGTCGGCGGGAACGGAACGCTGGATCGCGTACCCGATTCAACGGAATCAACTCGAGGGTCGCGCGACGCGGGACCTGCTTCCGAACTACGCGTTCACGCCCGATGGGAGTGCGCTGCTCGTGGAGCTTCGCGGTCGTATCCACCGCCTCGACCTAACTACTGACGAGGTCACGCCCGTCCCGTTCGAAGCGGCCGTGCGCTTACAGGTTGCCGAGCGCCTCGACTTTCCCCGGCCGGTGGAGACGGGCCCGGTGCGTGGCCGGCGAGCACATGGGGTCGCGGCCGCGCCTAACGGACGCCTCGCTTTCTCGTCGCTGGCTCGCATCTGGGTCGCCGATGCTGTGGGCTCCACGCCCCGGCGCCTGACCGACGAGCCTCGGCCGCGCGAGTTCATGCCGGCCTGGTCGCCGGACGGCCGGTGGATCGCCTACGTCACCTGGACGGAAGAAGGCGGTCACCTCTGGAAGGCGAGCGCCGCGGGCGGGGTGCCCGAGCGCCTGTCGGACGCCCCCGCGTTGTGGGCCGACCCGGTGTGGACCCCCGATGGGAATGCGGTGATCGCGCTGCGAGCCTCGCTCGGCGCCGCGGCTTCGGTGCCATCCCTCGGGCCGGGCACCGCGGTGCCACCTTCGGCCGACATCGTCTCGGTTCCGACCAATGGCGGTGCGCACCGGACGATCGCCTCCTCGAACGGGTTGAGGTTCCCGCATTTCGGGCCGGCGACCGACGCGGTGTACCTCTCTTCCGGTGAGGCCGGGCTGCTCCGCTTCCCGCTCGCGGGCGGCCCGCCGGAAACGGTCGCGACCATGGCCGGTCCGCCCGCGGCCGAGCTGCGCATCAGCCCCGACGGGCGCTTCGTCGCCGTGCGCGCCGGCCCGACCGTCATACGAGTGCAGATGCCGGTTGCAGTCGCGGCCGGTCCGGTGCCCCTGACGCACGAGGGTCCGTCCCTCACGTCAGCCGGCGCGACGAGTGTGGCGTGGACGCCTGACGGAACCTCTTTGCTGTGGACCGAGGGGCCTCGCATCGGACGCGCCGGCACCGACGGAGCCACGCCGCCAACCACGACACCGTTCGGGGTCGAAGTGCCAAGAGCCACCTCGACCGGGACCGTCGTCCTGAGCGGCGCGAAGCTCGTCACGATGCGTGGCGACGAGGTCATCGAGCGGGGTGATGTGGTCGTGACAAACGGGCGCATCACGTGGGTGGGACCGACGGGTACGCAGCCGCCCGACGGGGCCCGCGTCATCGATGTGTCAGGGCGCGTCATCGTGCCGGGCTTCATCGACGTGCACGCGCACTTCGGTGCGCGTAGCGAGCTGCTCGAGCCCGAGGGTACGTTCGCGTTTTCCAACCTGGCCTTCGGCATCACGACAGTACGCAACCCACAGGCCTCGCTCGACGTGTTCGAACTGGCCGACGTGATCGAAGCCGACGGCGTTCCCGCCCCGCGTGTCGTGTCGACCGGCCCGGGTCTGTTCGGCATGCTGAACCTGCAGTCATACGAACAGACCCTGGCCTTGCTGCGTCGCTACCGGGACGAGTACGGCACGCATGTCTTGAAGTCGTACCTGGTGGGCGACCGGCAGCAGCGCGCGTGGGTCGTTCAGGCATCACGTGAACTGGGCATGATGCCCACCACCGAGGGCGGCGCCGACACGAAGGCCGACCTCACATACGCGATCGACGGGTTCAGCGGGAACGAACACGCCGTGCCGGTCGCCCCGATCTACGACGACATTGTCCAGCTGTTTGCGCGCACCGGCATGACCTACACGCCGACCCTGGTGGTCTCGTTCGGGGCGGCGTTGCCGATCTACCGTCTGCTCGCGGAAGAGCGACCGCATGAGGACGCGCGCGCGTCCCGGTGGCATGCGGAAGGTGAACTGTACCAGCGATCCTCGACGCGACAGTTGTGGTTCGCGCCCGAGGACTTCAGCAACATCGAGGTCGCCCAGGGCGCCGACGCGATCCTGGGGGCGGGTGGCAACGTCGCACTGGGCGGTCATGGCGAGGTGCAGGGCCTGTCGAACCACTGGGAAATGAAACTGCTCGCCGCCGGGGGCATGTCCAACCACGACGTCCTTCGGGTCGCGACGATCATGGGTGCGGAGGCCATCGGCTACGACTCCGACCTGGGGAGCATTGCGGTGGGCAAGCTGGCCGACCTAGTCGTGCTGAACCGCGACCCCCTCACCGACATCGAGGCCACCCAGGACATCGACCGCGTCATGCGCGGCGGCGTGCTATACGACGGGTTCACGCTCGACGAGGTATGGCCGACACCTCGCTCACGTCCCGTGCCCTGGAAGCTTCGAAAGTTCACCACGCCCGCCACTGCCGTTGCGGGCATCGAACAGGCCGTTCGCGATGCGATGGATCGCACCCGTACGCCGGGTGTGGCGGTCGCGGTGGTGCACCGCGGTGAGGTACTGATGTCGAAGGGTTTTGGACTCGCGAACATCGAGACCGGTTCGGCTGTGACGACCCAGACCATGTTCCAGACGGGTTCGGTCGGCAAACAATTCACGGCGGCCGGCGTGATGGTGCTGGTCGAGGACGGACGCATCGACCTCGATGAGTCGATTCGTGTGCATCTGCCGGAAGCGCCGGAGTCGTGGCAGGCGATCACGTTGCGCCACCTCCTGACGCATTCCTCGGGCATTCCCGACTACACGAGCGCGTCGTTCGACTACGCGACGAACTACTCGGAAGACGACCTGGTGCGCATGGCTTCGGACCTCACGCTCGAGTACCTCCCCGGGACGCGCTGGAACTACTCGAACACCGGGTATGCGATGCTCGGCGTGATGATCAGTCGGGTGACGGGCGTGCCGTACTGGGAGTTCCTGCGCGAGCGCGTGTTTGACCCTGCGGGCATGCCCACGATCCGGATCAACACGGCGACCCAGATCGTGCCACACCGCGCCCGCGGGTACATGCCTGGCCCTGGGGGACTGCAAAACGCGTCGCATGTCGCCGAACAAACCAACACGACCGCAGACGGCAGCATGCTGCTCAGCCTGCGTGACATGATCGCCTGGAACGAGGCCGTACGAACCCGGGCTGTGCTCTCACCCGAGAGTTGGGATCAGATCCTCAGCCCCATGGTTCTCAACAGCGGCAACACGCATCCCTACGGGTTCGCGTGGTTCTTCGACGAGGTCGCGGGGCAGCCGGTGCTCGAACACAGCGGGTCGTGGCAGGGCTTTGTGAATCAATACACTCGGTTCCCAGAGCAGGACCTTTCGGTGATCGTGCTCACCAACGCGCGCAGCGCCATGTCGGCTCCGCTGGCGATGCGCATCGGCGCCCTGATCGACCCGGCGCTCATGCCCGAGCCACTGCCGATCGAGGCCATTGCGGACGACCCAGCTGTTACCACCCACGTCGCGGGGATGCTCGAGAAGATGTCCGATGGTTCGCTCGCACTGACCGATTTCGACTTCATTCGGCAGACGGTCTTTCCGAGAATGCGGGTAGCTCTTCAGACCCAACTCGCCGGCCTCGGGCGACCAGACGATCTGACCCTGCTGGCTCGTGAGCAGGTCGGCGACGACACCGAGTTCGTGTATCGGGCCACATGGGGCGACCGGCGCATGCGCGTCACGCTTTCGATCGGGCCGGACGGTGGCCTGACGAACTTCGTGTTCATCGTGCCAGGCACGCCGTGATGCGCGTGCGTGGGGCGATTTCGGCCGTGCTCGCGCTGGTGTTGGCCGCCGGCTGCAGGGAGGTGCCTCTCTACGACACCGTGCTCGTGGGGGGGACGGTTGTGGATGGTACAGGCGCTCCCCCGTTCATCGCCGATGTCGCGATCAACGATGGTCGCATTGCCGACATCGGCCCCGACCTCGGCACACTGGGCGCGGAGACGGTGGACGTTGCCGGCCTCACCGTAGCGCCTGGCTTCTGGGACAACCACGCGCACCTCGTCACCCTCGAAGAACACCCGGACGCCGAAAACTTCATACGGCAGGGCATCACGACGGTGCTCGCGCCGCTGCACAGTCAGGACCAGCCATGGCCGCTCGACGCGTACATGGACCGCGTGCGCATGGCGCCCAATGTCGGACTGTTCGCGGGTCACACGTGGGCCCGAAAGCGCGTCATGGGTCTGGAGGATCGTGCGCCGACCGGTCCCGAACTCGCATGGATGCGCGCCCTCGTCGATTCGACGATGCAGCAGGGGGCCCTGGGCCTTTCGACGGGGCTGGAGTATGTGCCTGCCGCGTACGCCGAGCTCGATGAAGTCGTCGCGCTTGCGGAAGTGGCTGCGCCCTACGGCGGAATCTACGTGACGCACATGCGTGACGAGGGCGTGCGCGTGAGCGAAGCCCTGCACGAGAGCCTCGAGGTGGGTCGCCGCGCAGGGATTCCCGTGCAGATCAACCATCACAAGGTGACGGGCGCGGACCAGTGGGGCGACGCGAGCCGCACGCTCGCACTGATCGATTCGGCCGCCGCCGCGGGGCAGGAAGTCGTACACGACGTGTATCCCTACACGGCGTTCAGCACCTATTCGGACCTGCTGTTTCCGCCGTGGGCGCTCGCGGACGGGGCCGATGCCTTCTCCGCGCGCGTGGCCGACCCCGCG
Organism: Longimicrobiales bacterium; assembly: GCA_029245345.1. Classification (NCBI taxonomy): domain Bacteria; kingdom Pseudomonadati; phylum Gemmatimonadota; class Longimicrobiia; order Longimicrobiales; species Longimicrobiales bacterium. Next base: position 31,122 of record JAQWPM010000017.1, on the reverse strand, counting down.
ACCCGTGCTCGGCTGGTGTCCGAGATGCGCACGATCTACGGGCAGCAGACTGGACCAGGACCCGAGAGCGTTCAATTCCGGACGCTCGATGGCCGTGAGGACATGACGGGCCGCACACTGGCCGACTACCTCGTCGATGCAGGGCGGCCAACTACCCTCGACGAGACGATCGAGGTGTTGATCGAGCTGCAATTGGGCGGTGGCTTCATCGGCATCTTTCATGGGATGGACGAGGCCGATGTCATCCGCATTATGCAGCACCCGATGGCGATGTTCGAGACGGATGGCGATCTCGTGCAGCCGGGCGTGGGCTTCCCGCACCCGCGCACATACGGGTCCTTCCCCCGTATCCTGGGCCGGTATGTACGCGAACTGGAGGTCCTGACGCTGGAAGAGGCCGTGCGGAAGATGACGTCTGCGCCCGCCGATTGGCTCGGTCAATCAGACCGGGGTCGCCTGGCCGTCGATATGGTGGCCGACATCACCGTGTTCGATACCGATCGTATCACCGATCGTGCAGAATTCACTGACCCGCACCATTACTCGGACGGCGTGGTGCACGTGTGGGTCGGGGGTACGGCTGTGCTGCGAGCGGGGGCGATGACCGGTGCGCTGCCGGGGAGGTTTCTCCATCGCGAGCGCCGCTAGCCGGTCTCGGAAACCCTGGCGAGCGAGTTGTGGCTAGGGCGAGCGAGCGGAAGACAACGCCGTCCCAAAACAGTTGCGGGCTTCGTTCGCTGTGCTCACTACGACGATCATGGCTCGCGTCCGCGACCCGCGCCGGGAACTTCAGAACGCTAGGCGGCGGTGTGGCGAGGGAGAGAGCCGCGCAGCATATGTCGGCGAATTAGGAGCGGACTGAGCAGGTGCGAGGAAGACAACGCCGTGGAACAATAGGCCTCCGGCTCGGGCCGCAGAAGCGGCCCTCGACGCAACCGGCCCGCGGTGACCGAGTGAGCTTCCGCCGAACGATTGTGGCGCTAGATCTGAGGCAGAACTATTGAACGAAGCAGGAGGGCCGGTTCGGAGGCCCTGAACGTTATCGGACAGGGACAGAACCGATGTCGCGACTATGCGGTAAGTAGTAGCGGCGGGCCGATCAGCTGGCTTCAAGTGCGCGAATCTGGAACGTAGGCAGATCCAACTCGTCCAGCGTATACCCGAGGATTTCGCCAAGCGTGAAGTCGAGTACCCGAAAGTCTCGCGGCGACGAGAAGGTGCCGCGTGGGGCTCCGTGTTCATCGAAGAGGACCCACTCGTTCGTGACGGAAAACAGATCCGTGGCCAGTTGGACGAGCACGTCCCCGGAGCCATTGACGTGCGCCGCCGAAAAATGTGGTCGGGTCTCGCGCGCGGGCGCTTCGTCGATCACCCGGAGTTGGGCGTTAGCCATGGCAACGAGTTGAGGCCCACCTGTCTCCAGTCTGCCCCTCCAAGGCGCAGCGCTCTCCGTCCGTAAGCTGTCGATTTCGCGACCCGAGACGGGCGTCCGCTCGATGTCCCATCGGAACGTTGGTCCATCCGACCCGTCGGCGTTCCTTGACCGCAGCAGTGGATCATCCGTGACACCGTAGATCAACCGGTCTCCTCCAACGACGGCAAACCCTTCTCGCCCGAAGAGCACGCGAGTCGAGAGTTGTTGTCCCTCGGCGTTGGCCCTGTAGGCTTCAGCGGCCAACGTCCATGCCAGTGTGTCCGAGACTCCATCCGGACTTCTCACGACGTGGAAGGTCGTGTCGCGATACACACCGTTTGGCGCGTCCTCCGCACCTCGACTCTGGCTCGGCTGCTTCCATATCACGCGATTGTCTGATAGGGCGCCAGCCAGCTGAACAAAGCGAATCTCTGTGCCGTCCATCGGCCGGGTGGACGAGAGATACCGGCCGTCGCCGTCGAAGACGGACAATCGTTGCTGCAGTCCGTCCCATATGCGGATCGTGCCGTCGCCCGTCGCAAGGAGTCTGGGCAACCGGCCCAGTTCACCAGGGCCCTCCCCGCGCCGCCCGAAGGTGTGAAGGTGCTCGCCTGACGTAGAATAGACCTTGAGCTCACTCGCCTGCGAATCCAGAATCACGAATCGGTCCGGGCCGAGAAAAGCACCTGCCGAAACCACGGAAAAGCTGTACTCGGGACGGTCGTCCAGCCCTCCGAACGCCATGCCGGGCGTCGAGGCTAGGCTCAATCGGTCTGGGGCATTGGAGGCTGCGGACGCGGATTCACCTCCGTCGGCGGCGCAAGCGCCCAGTGCTAATAGGGTGAGAAGGTGTAGCTGTTTCTGCACTCTGGCTCAGGGTAATGAGTGGACGGACCTTGCAAGGCATCCAAAACTTTGGGAACTCGTGACCTCAAGCAACCCAAGGGCCCATCAAACAGATTTTCGCGGAAGAGATTGTGAGGCCAGGTGGCCCAAGTCCCCGTCCGATAACTTCGAACGTTATGTCACATGGGTCTTCGCAGTATCATCATCAGTTCGATAGTCGGTAACGAAGGCCGCTCGATCATGAGAGTCCGAATGTCCCTGCAACGCGCGTTGTACCTCGGCATGTTGGTCGCCCTCGCTTGGGCGGGCTCCGCCACAGCACAAAACCAGCCCCCCTCCGAGCCACCGGCCGACTGGGGCGTCACCGCGATCGACTACTCTAACGTCCCCTACCCCTACCCGGTCAGCTACCTGGACCTAGAGGTAGACGGCCGCCATCTCCGGATGGCGTACATGGACGCGCCGCCCGTCGGCACTCCGAACGGGCGGGCCGTCGTCTTCTTCCATGGCTTCAACTTCGCCGGGTACGCGTTCGGCCCGACGATGGAGATTCTGCGGAATGAGGGCTTCCGCACGATCGCTATCGACCGAATCGGGTTCGGCCGCTCTTCCAAGCCGATCATGCACTACGACTTCGACATTCCGGCCCGGAACACGAAACGGCTCCTCGACCACCTCGGCATAGAGCAAGCCGCGGTCGTAGGGCACTCAATGGGCGGAATGGTGGCGAGCCGCTTCGGCATGAGGTACCCACAGAGGGCGAGCCACGTGGTCTTCATGAATCAGATCGGGCTGAGCGACAGCCGCCCGGGCCGAGATTGGACGGACTCTTCCCACGACGGGGAGAAGCCCACGCCGCAGCAGCACTACGAGCAGGTTCTGCGTGGACAGATGCGGTATTACAACCAGGGGTGGAAGCCGGAGTACCTGCAGTGGGTCGAGGCGCCCTTCGGCCTCGTCTACAGCGGCGAGTTCGACCGCTGGCTAGAGGTCCGCGGGCGCCTCGGTTCGGCGATCTCGCAGGACCCGGTCGTCTACGACTGGCAGCACATCTCGAGCAAAGCACTCGTGATCGGTGGGGCGGACGACCAGCTCCGCCAGAACTTCGCCGCCGATGCCCGCCGCGTCGCAGAATCACTCCAGAACGCGGAGCTGCTGCTCTATCCGGGGATTGGGCACAATCCCCAGTTCGAGCACAGCGAGCAGTTCCACGCCGATCTGGTCAGGTTCCTGAAGTCTGATCCGAGCGAGCCTGCCGACCAAGACTGGCGAAACTCAGACCGGGGTCGCTAGACGGTCCGCCGGGTTGATCAGCACGCGCCGATTCAACGTGTTCGTCGCCTCTCGTGGTGGTGCTACCAGACCCACTCCACATAACATTGGGCCTCCGGCTCGGGCCGCCTGCGGCGGCCCTCGACCCAACCGGCCACGACCGGGCTGGCTTCGGTCACCGAAAGCGCAAGTAGATCTGTCGCAGGAATAAGGGAGTAGAGGATGGGCCGGTTGGGAGGCCCTAAAACGTTACGCGACACGCCTCCGGGTGAAGATGCCTACACGGACACCGAGAGTCGTGAGCCATGGAACGAAACCGTTTTCAAGGAGCAAGAGTGAGATGAGGAGCCTAGCGAGGACGTTCGTGCTGACAGCGGCGCTGCTGGGTGTCGTTTCGGCTACCGCCGATGCACAGATCCGTGATCGAGGCGACCTGGTGGCAGCGATCGACTCCGCCGCCCGGGATCACGTCGAGCATGCCATGGTCGCCGGAGTGTCCGTGGCGGTCGTGCGCGGCACGGATACGCTCCTCAAGCGCGGCTACGGATTCGCCGACTTGGAGTGGGGAATCGAGACGCCTCCGGATGCCTCGGCAAGCTACGAGATCGGCTCGATGACCAAGCAGTTCACGGCCGCCGCAATTATGCAGTTGGTACAGGAAGGCACGTTGGATCTGGATGCCGACTTTACAGAATACCTCACCGATTTCGACGCCCAGGGGCACGTCGTGCCGCTCCGCCGCCTTCTCGATCACACGTCGGGTATCAAGGCCTATACGGCGATGTCCGTCTTCGGAGACCTCGCCGCAAAAAGCCTCCCACGGGACACGTTGGTTTCCCTGGTGGAAGCCGAGCCGTTCGAGTTCGAGCCGGGCACTGCGCAGATTTATAATAATTCCGCCTTCTTCTTCCTGGGTCTCATAATCGAGAGGATGTCGGGGCAGAGCTACGAGGAGTACGTCCAAGAGCATCTCTTTGACGAGCTGGGGATGGACGACTCGTACTACTGTTCGGAGAGCGCCATCCGGGAGAATAGGGCCCACGGCTACGACGGCTCACCGCAAGGACTCCAGAGAAAGGGCTACCTGGATCATCTCTGGCCGTACGCTGCGGGGTCTCTCTGCTCCACCGCGGGCGACCTGATCCGGTGGAATCAAGCCCTCCATCGGGGGTCCATAGTGTCTGAGGCATCCTACCAGGCAATGACGACACCCATGCCGCTCGTAGATGGGACGCCCCTCGAGTACGCGATGGGGTTGGGCGTCGGGGATCGCGCAGGGGCGGTTGTCATTAGTCACGGAGGAGGAATCAACGGCTTTCTCTCCGACGGACACTACTACCCGGGCGAGGAACTCAGCATCATCGTGCTCCAAAACTCGACCGGCCCTCAGGGGCCGGGGGCCTTGAGTACTGCGATCGCGGAACTGATTCTCGGTCCCGTGCCGGACCCAGTAGCCGCGGACTATTCAGGAGCCCTTGAGGTGCTCGTGGGTGAGTACATTGGCCCTGCTCGCGGCACGCACCTTCACATGACGGTCAGTCGCGAAGGTGACCAGTTGGTGTTCACGCGCCGCGGACAGGCGGATGGCCAGCGGCCGCTTCATGTCGGAGACGGCGTTTGGCAGATCGGGGGAACACGCTTTGAGTTCGACGTGGTCGGGGACCGAGCGATCGAACTGATGATGTTCCAGGGGGCGGCACGATACAGGCTGAAGAGGAGTCCCTGAGGTCCGAAGGCGGAGCGTCGGGATACCTGTGGCAGGTACTAGAACGTGGCGTGACCGATCCACGGCACGTCGCGTAACGTTCTAGGGTGCTGACGCGACGCGCTTTGCGCGCCGTGTTGCTCGGAGCGAACGAAGTGAGCGCAGGCGGTACCCGCTTGTTATCCGACGTGACAGAAAGCCTTCACTGATCCCTCGATCCTTGTCGGTACTCCAGAACCTCTCCTCACTTCTTCCGGTCTCGCATTCAAACAGGATCTCGGAGCGGATCCAGACCTCGATTCCACGTCGGCGGAGTCATTGGCCAAGGTCGATGAACTGGACCGCTTGGAGGCGCAGGCCGACTCCGATGAAGAGGATCAGTTTCTCATGCCCGTTGGCCTCGTCCGAGGGCGCAGCGTTGGGTTGGGAAAGAGATCCGATTTTGGAACGAGCAGCGGTCTGTCGAGGAGGCGCTGAACGGCGGGCCGACAAAGCCCCGCCCAGTTAGGTAAGACCAAGCGGGGCTTCACGGCAATCCGTTCAGCCGACTGTTACCTGGCCCCGTCCGGTTGCTCACTGATCAGCCGGGACTCACGGTCCGCCTTGATGTTCTCCATCCCCGCTTCGTCGAGATGCGTCACCGCGATCCACGCGTGCGACATCTCGTCGGCGGTTCGGTCGCCGATGCCCACCCACTGGTCCGGGTCGGGGTTGTAGCGGTTGTTCTCGGTATTGTCGTACCACCCGGTCACAATCAGTTGATCGCCCGGCTCGAGGAGCGGGGCGGAGTCGTCTGCGTAGATGTGGCTGTGATGCCAGAGCGCACTCCAGTTGGAGACCATGCTCGCCGTTTCCCGACGCCCATTCTTGCGCAGGACCTGGAGCGACATCGCCACGAGCCGCGTGTGGCCGTGCGGCTGGAACGAGTCGATCCGCACCGGTGTGTCGAACGAATGGAAGCCTTGGGTCATCAGGGTGCCGTGAGGCGCGATGTCGTAGCCACGCCCACCGACCCCCCCGTCCAGGAAGTATAGGCTCAGCGTCTGTTGGTACTCCGACTCGTACTCCTCAGGCTGGAACCAGATGCCGATCTCCACCTGATCATCTTCTAGCTCCACGCCATTCGGCCAGTAGTGGATATCGAAGGCCACGCTGGCGTCGGCAGGCAGCTTCCGGCACGCGCCGTCCGGGACAATCTCACCAACCTTGCCCAGCGCGTACTCCGAGAGGCGACCGGCGCTCTCCCCGTCGACCCGGAAGGAGGAGTTGGCGTGGTGCGCCACCGCCCGTCCTTCCACGGACGGTTTGGTCTCGACCGCCATGATGCAACGCTCGGTGTTGACACCCACCGGCACCAAGGGCTTCCACCACCGATCCTGACCGACCTCGGGAACGTCGTAGGGGTCGGACTTCACGATTACGTCCGGCGGTCCAAAGCGCTCGGCGAGGCGGAACTCGGCGGGGTCAGGCCACTCGACCGGCGGAGGCATGTCGGCCGGGTCACCCTCCGGGGAGCCCGCGGCTACCCAGGCGGTGATCGTCGCAATCTTCTCGTCGCTCATCCGCCAGTCTTCCTTCAGGTCCTGAATGCCGACGTCCGGATCGTACTGGTACGGCGGCATATCGCGGGATTCGACCATCCGGCTGATCCGGCGGGCGTAGCGCCGCGCGTCCTGATAGGTGAGGAGCGACATCGGCCCGATGGCGCCCGGCTGATGGCAGACCTGGCAGTTCTCCTGGAGAATCGGCGCGATGTCCTTCGTGAAGGTCAGATCGCTGCCGTGCTCGAGACTCGGCCCAGTGGTTTGCCCCACGAGCTCGCCGTGCCCGGCCAGCCCGAATCCCGCAAGCAGGACGAGCAGACCCGTCGTGCGACTCATCGACATCACCTGATGATTGGATCCGTGCATTTGCAACTCCTCTCGAAAGCGTGCCTCAGGCATCGCCGCTCCGGACGACGCCCTGTGCCATTCTAGTATTTGTCCTCATTCACGCTCACCACCACGTACCCGTTCGACCAACAGCACTGGAGACCAGGGCCGCTATCTGCCGCGTTGAAATTGTCGACCCGGACCCGGATCACGTACTGACCGGGCGTGTCGAACATCGCCGTGAAGTGCCCCATGTTCGCCTGCGCCCCCTCAGTCGGAAGGAGCACGGCCTCGCCGGTTCGAACCGGACCGGGTCCATGGGCGCGGAACCCTCGTCGCGGCGCTGCCGCGCCCGCCGGCGCTTCCGTCAAAGACTCGAACGCGACCGTGGCGCCCACGGGCCCTTGGTGCTTCCAGAGCGACATATTCACGGGCACGAGCTCCCGTTCGCCCCGGTCGACAGCCCAGAAGCGGACCTCGACGGGCTCACCGACGGAGGCCGTGAGCGTCTGGGAGTATCGAATGCCTTCGATCCCCACCACCTCAGGGCCGTCTTCCTCGAATCGGATCCCAGGACGAAGAGATCCCGCGGCCATCGCGCCCCTGCTGAGCTCATAGGCGCCCTTGATGATCCTACCCGGTGACTCGAGCCTGCCGGGGACGCGGGTCGTGTATCCGTCGGTGGTCACAGTCCACCAGACATCACCTTCGAAGTCAGCTGGGACCACCACGCCGAAAGCCCCACGCTCCCGTGGGCCACCGAACAACCCCAATCGCGTATAGCTCACGACCGGAAACGACGTGGGCTGTGCCCCATCGAACTCGGCCGGCTCGATGAAGTTGTCCTCCCCGAGTGCGATCTCAATCAGGTCCTCATCGTTCCGGTTCATGAATCCGAACGAGAGGGTGTAGGTGCCGTCCTCGTTCTGATAGAACCCGTCGAAGTAGGGCGCGACGAAGTTGTCGCTCGAGTTGGACGGCGCCAGAGGAAACTCCCGCTGCGTCCAGTCCTGCGCGGCGACACCAACGGTAAGCGTTGCCATTCCTAGAACGGACAGCGTGATTGTGATCTTGAGTCCCTGCACTTTGGTCCTCCTTAACCTTCTGTGCGCCTCACCGGGGTCTGCGCCAACTTTGGGGATCGGGCGTCTGCGCGAAAGGAGTCCAATGCTATCCGTTGCCGTCATCGTGCGCCTGACCCATGATTTGCCGTTCGTCTGACGCGCCAATGTGAGTGGGTGGTTCCCTATGTTTCCAAGGGTTTCAACAGTGTGCCTCGCCGCTGTCCTACTCGCCGCGGCGGCCCCTGAGGCAAGGGGGCAGGACGCGGGCGAACTGGGACAGGCGGACGCGCTTCGTCGCCACCACCCAGGGCTTTACGATCTGCTCGGCCGCCTGGAGAGCGCGCATGGTGTGCTCTTTGGTGAGCTCGCCAGTGAAGGAGAGAGCGTCCGGGCGAGCGGCGGCGAGGTCCCGACGCCCGGCTTCGAGGCCGACTTGGTAGGGCGCCTCACATCGCTCGTCCAGGGTGAAGAGGGATCCGCGAAAGTAGCAGGAGTGGCGGACGCCGGATACGAGGCGCTCGGTTCGCGCACTGCAGGAATCATTCGCTGGGGTCATGCTTTCCAGCGAGAGGTTCTGTCGATTCTTGCCGATCCCGCAGTCACGGACCGAAACGCAGCCCTGTCCGCCGCGGTGGGGGTATACCGGGGCCGCGCCGAAGCCGCTCTGCCGAATGTGCCGAAGAACATGGATGTCCTATACGGCCACCCTTATGCGCTTGCCTTCCGGACCGGCTACCCCGATCTCGACGGTCTACTCTGGGCGGGTCACTGGCTGCGACTCGCGACGACGGAGCCTTTGACCGATCTGCCTCCAGGTCCGGATCGCCTCGCCGGCGTAGACACGGTCGCCACACGCCACCACGCCAAGCTCAGCCATGGCGAGCCACCCCAGTCCTTCCCCAGCGAACTCCCTTTGGCTCCGGCGATCGCTCCTGGCTTCATCTGGCTGAGCCCTGAATCGGCGATGATCTGGGACAACCTGAGCATGCTGTTGGAGGTGGTCGCGGACGTGCTGGCATCACCCGGAGCCGTCGACGCACCCGGAGCTGTGGACGCGGCCGTCGACTTCTTCATGGAGGCGGACCGCGCCGTGACCGACCAAGACGAGTGGGAAATCATGGCACTCCGTCACGGCATTTTCTTCCAGGGGGGGTTCCCACTCGCGGTGATGACGGAGAACGAACGCAACTCGAGCGGACACGCCGCGCACCTGGCGGGTGGCCGGAGGCTCATGGCGATCCCTGGCATGCCGAGACGCTGACGACCCTACACCGTCAGTCCCGAAGTCCGAAGGTCACAAGCGTGTGCCCCGAAATGACGGACACATACTGCTTGCCGTCCACCATGAAGGTGATTGGGGCCATCACGATCTGGGCTCCGAGGCTCGCCTTCCACAGAAGCGCACCGGTGCGTGCGTCGAGCGCGTGGAAATAACCCTCGCGCCCACCCGTGAAGAGCAGATCTGTCTCCGTGGTCAGCATGCCGCTGTCACTGACGTCGAACTGGTCGTACTTCCACTTCGCTTCACCCGTGCGAGGATCCATGGCGATCACCGAACCGTGACCGACCGCGTCGGTCCAGTTGTTGATGGGTGTGCTGCGCCCGATTCCGATGGTTGGCGCGCCCTCCGTGGGTGAGAGCACTCGGAAGCCTCCGCCCAGGAACATGCGGCCCTCGCGGTACACAGACTCTTCGGGCTCGTAGATGCTCGCGTAGTCCTCCCACGCGGCGAAGTAGAAGAGTTCCGTCCGTGGGCTATAGGACGGCGGGTACCAGTTGGTGCCGCCCTGGTTGCCTGGCCAGGTCGGTGCGCCGGCGGGCTGTGGCGTTTGGATGGGCCGGCCATTTTCGTCGAGCCCGCTGGACCAATTGACCTTCACGAAGGGAGTCCCTGAGAGGAACTCTCCATCTGTCCGGTCCAGCACGTAGAAGTAGCCATTGCGGTTCGCCCACAGCATCAACTTCCGAGCTTCGCCCTCCCACTCCATGTCCACGAGGAGGGGTACTTGGACTGCGTCGTAGTCATACCCGTCGTTGGGCGTGAATTGGAAGTACCAGTCCAATTCCCCGGTGTCCGGGTTGAGCGCGATGACGGCGTCCGAGTAGAGGTTGTCGCCCGGTCGCTGGCCGGGATTCCAGTCGGGACCGGGATTCCCGACACCCCAGTACGTCAGGTTGAGCTCGGCGTCGTATGAACCCGTGAGCCAGATGGGTGCACCACCGTGCTCCCAGTCGTCTCCCTCCCATGTCTCGTGTCCAGGTTCACCCGGGCCGGGAATCGTGTAAAAGCGCCATGCTTCCTCACCGGTATCAGCGTCGTAGGCTGCTATGAATCCACGAATCCCGAACTCACCACCGCCCACGCCGACGAGCACTTTGTCCTTCACGACGAGCGGGGCCATCGTGATCGAGTACGCCTGATTTACGTCGGCAACCTCGATGTCCCACAGAGGCTGTCCGTTCGTCCGATCCAGAGCGATGAGGCGGGCATCCAGCGTGCCCATGAAAACCTTGTCGTCCAGAACGGCCACGCCGCGGTTGTTGGCCCCGCAGCAGACGGCAGCAGCTTCATCGTTTGTGTGACGATACATCCAAAAGACGCGGCCCGTCACGGCGTCTACCGCCATCACGTCGTTGGGACGCTCGGTGATGTACATGATGCCGTCGACCACGATGGGGTTCGACTGCCAAGCCCCGAACACCTGGTTTTGGAGCACCCACTTCGACTCCAGATCTGTGACGTTCTCCGTGGTGATCTGACTCAAGGTGCTGAAGCGCAGACTCGAATACGAGCCGTGGTAGGTCAGCCAGTTCTCGGGCTCGTCTGCCGCGTTCAAAATCCGCTCGTAGGGGACTTGGGCGCCAGCATTCACGGCGGCGCCGAGCGCGAGAAGGGCGAAGACTCCCGCCGTTGCCGCGCGTTGGAAGCTGTTCATCGGATGCCCCTCAGTGTCAGGAGATAGCCTATGAGATCCGCCACAGCGTCCGCCGAGAGCGTGGTCGGCCTCTTGTCCGAGGTGCTGCTGACTTCGTACTCCGTCAGATCGGCTTTGACGAGTGAGAGCAACCGCTGTTGCGAGTCGATGAGCTGCACCGTGTAGGTGTCCTCGTTGAGGCGTCGACCACGAATCGTCTCGCCGTCCCGGGTCACGGCTCGAATGGGTCGGTCGATAGGGCGAAGCGCGGCATCTGGATCGAGCAGAGCGCGCTGCAAAGCGGCCGGCGTGCGAATGGCTCCGATGTCGCTGAGGTCCGGGCCCAAGTAGGGCCCCCGGCCGTTCACACGATGGCACGACGCGCAGCCTCCATCTCCACCGAACAACTCCTCACCGCGTGCTGCGTCGCCGACCTTTACCGCCACGCCGCTCGCGTCGAATCCGGCACGGATGTATGCGACGATGCCAACGAGTTCGTCCGGCTGCAGGTCGAACGCAGGCATGCGACCGCCACCGATCCCGCCAGTGATTACGTCGCGGAGGTCTTGGTCCGATTGTGCCCGTCGGAACTGTCCAAGGCGGAGGTTAATCGCGTCTTCTTCGTCGCCGTTCGCGCCATGGCACAGCGCGCACTCGGATGTATAGACACGGGAGCCCGCCTCGATGGCGGCACTCGTGTACTGGTGGTCACCGAGCGCTTGTGCGGCAACATCTCTCGTGAAGCTGAACACAAGCAGGAGCGCAGCGAGTGCGGAAAGGAATAGCCGGCGAAGTCGCGGCATGGCAGTCTCTGTTGGTGTCGCCCCGCACGAGTGTGGCTGCAGCCGACTAATGCGGGAAAGTGATAGGCCTCACGATGATCGTCACATCCTGGTCGTGGTACAACGCGCCGTCGTCTGCTCGACCGCGGAGTATGTAGGTGCCCGGTCGGTCGAAGGTGACGGTGACCTCCCACCGGCCATCCTCAGGAACCGGTGGCGGCATAAAGAGTGGAGCCCATGGCGAGTTCGCTCCGGCCCGTGTGTCCTCCCACGTCTTCACCTGAGGAGGATCGAAGGCGACGGGGCCGTCCGCTCGATAGACGAACCAAGCCAGATGCGTCGCAACGACTTTGCTGACCGTGATGCGGGTGGGTGGTCGCAACTGTCGCGACGTGAGCATGGGTGGGCCGTCCAACTCCGCGGCAGCTGCCGCAGCTCGCTCTGCACGCCGACGTGAATCCTCGATCGCCCGCTCCAAGCCATCATCCGCGATTGTCGCGATCAACGTGACTGGCTCACCAACGCGAACGTTCCGCACGGCGTCCCCCTCGACCGTGAGGACGGGAGGTGTGTTCGCCCTCGTTGAGGCGGTACTCGCACCGATACCGAGTGCGCCCGTCTCTGAAGCGATCACGATGTTGTCGAGCTTGTAGTCCAAGCGGAGCGATCCGTATGCGTACTCCGTCTGTCCCTGCGTCGTGAGCGTCCACTCGAGTTCCTGATCACCGAAGTCGGCCGGGACCTGGATCTTGAACACGAATCGATTACGGCGCGGCCTGAAGTGGGTGGGTTGACCTTGATCCGCTGGGCCGGGCGAGAAGCTATTCTCTGGTCCGGTCGCGACGTCCAGTTCTTCGTTCCAATTTCTGTTCATATAGCCGAATACGAGATTGAACGTGCCGTCGTCGTTCGACTCCCAGCCTTCAAAGGCCGGAGAGACGTTTTGCCCGTGCTGGTACGTGAGTTGGGCGTTCGCCGGATGACCCATCGCCAGAGCTGCAATGGCCATGACTCCGGCCACCCAACCTTTCGCCCTGAATCCGATCATCTAACGGCCCCCGGGAATGACCATACACAGCGGGCACCCGATCACATGATCGTTTACGCCGAGATCGAGATTCTCCCTACGCTTAGCCATTTCCGCCTGGAACTGTTGGTCTGTGAGCGCGAGCCTCATACCCAGATCAATGAACATGTTCGCCACGGATCTGTTGCCCGAGCCCTGCCAGTTTCGTGCATCGGCGATGTTTCGGTTGCTTTCCGTATTGTCCATGTAGCCGGTGATGTGGAGCACAGTGCCCTTGGGCAATAGCGGCTGATAGTTGTCCGCGAAGGCATAGCCCCGGACCCAGTTGTGGTCGTATCCCACGCACGAGATCGTTTCGACATTGAAGCCCCAAATCGCCTCAAGGCACATGCGGTCACCGGGGGCATGCAAGTGTGGCTCGAACGTCACAATCTTGGTGTGCTGCTGGAGGACGGTGTACGCATGCAGTTCCTGATCCTTCTTGCCAGCTTCAATGTCGATGTCCGAGCCATTGGCCAGCACGTAGCCAGCTGAGCGGTACTTCGGCTCGTAGTCGCGGGGATGGAAACGGAATCCGATCTCGAGGCGCGCCCGCGTATCGCTTCCGTTCGAGTGGAGATGCGTGGAACCGGAAACGACGCTCGATCCGGCCTTCAGCAATTGGCCACCCTCGTCGTCAAAGATGTCGGGGTTCCGACCTACCTCGTGGACCGGCCACCCCACGGGCCTCACGTCCGGGTCGTCGAGCACGCGTGTGCTCCACACCATGTGGTGGAAGACGTAGAGCCCACCCACCGTCTGGCGTTCACTATCTCGGTTTTCGCGCACATCGTTGATCTCGCGGATCTCCACGGACGCTACGTACCGGTCTTCGGTGAGCCCCGTGGGAATACTCGTGATGTCCCCCCACCAATCTGGAGCGTCGCCCTTCACGAGAAATTCTTGCGTACTGACCACAAGATCCGGCTCCCCAAGGGTCCAGATCGCTTCATCCGAAAACTCCAGAGCGGGCGGCATGTGTGCCGGGTCGCCCATGGGAGTCCCGCCGCGAGCCCACTGCGCGATGGCTGCGACTTCCAGGTCAGTCAGCGATGGGTCGTCTTTGAAATGTTGGATGCCGATGTCCTTCTCGACGTACCAGGGTGGCATCGTACCCATTCGGTCGCGAATCCCAGTGCGACGCATGATCTGCCTGGCGTAGGGCTGGACGTCGTCATACTCAACGAGCGACATGGGTGCCACGCCGTTCGGGCGATGGCATTTAACGCAGCTTCGCTGAAGGATGGGTGCGATGTCTCGCGTAAACGTCACCCCAGCGTCGCCGGTGCCGTCTTGGGCGCTCATGGGTCGCGCAGCGAGGGTGGCGAAGGCGACGACGACAGCCATCACCGTTATGACGGTCGGCTTCAGACCTGTCCACGATGTCCGCATTCGTACTACTCCTGTGCAGATGAGCGGGCCTTACAGGGAGGGTGCGACAGGTCCTCCGGAATCGCCGCAACTGAAGCGATGTTAGGGATGGGAGCGTGGGGGATCAAGGCTCCGGGGGCACTGCGGCCGCCAGGCCGATTTCATCCGAAGGGCCTCAGTTGGGCAGGGCGAACGCCACGATCTCGGCAGGCTCGCCGCGTGCGCTGACCGCCACGATGATGTACTGCTTGCCTTCGTGCATGTACGACATCGGCAGGCCGATCTGAGCCCCTGGGAGCTCGAGTTCGGCCATAATTTGGCCGGTCGCCTTGTCGTGAGCGCGGAGGATCGCGTCGCCTGACATGCCTTCGCCGGCGAACAACAGGGAGCCGGTCACCAACAACCCTGCTCGTGAGGGCTTGCCGGTCCGCGGGATCGTCGCCGGGTCGAGCTCGAGGCGCTCGGCCACATGAGGCGGTGTGTCCCCGTTCGCGATCATCCACGCATGGTCGCCGGTGGTGAGGTCGATCGCCGTGATGCGACCCCAGGGAGGCTTCACGATCGAAACGCCAGGGGCTATCGACGCGCGGCCGAAACCCGCGATGTAGTCCATGTCGGAGCGGTCTCCGCCCTCGATCAGGGCGAGAACCGAAGGAGCCGTGGCGGAGCCGATGTACAGGAAGCCCGTCTCTGGGTCGAGCGCCCCGCCTTCCCAGTTGGCGCCGCCGGTCGAGCTGGGCAGCGACAATACGCCCGCCGTCCCATCGGGCGCGTCCTGGAGCGAGGCCGGCGTGTAGAGCGGACCCATCCGATAGGCAGAAGCGATCTCAGCCGCCCGCGCCTTGATCTCGGGCGTGAAGTCGATGAGGTCGTCCTCGCTGAAGCCCTGTGGTTCGAAGGGGAGGGGCTTGGTCGGAATCGGCTGCGTCGGCGACGTCCACTCGCCGGGAATGTCCGTCTGAGGCACCGCCCGCTCTTCGATGGGCCAAATCGGATCGCCTGTCAGCCGGTCGAAAACAAAAACGAAGCCCTGCTTGGTGATCTGTGCCACGATCTTGCGCGGCGCCCCGTCGATGGTGAGGTCGGCGAGGATCGGAGACGTTGGGTTGTCCCAGTCCCAGATGTCGTGGTGAATCGTCTGGAAGTGCCACACCCGCTCGCCGGTCCTAGAGTCGAGCGCGACAAGGCTGGTCGAGAACAGGTTGTTCCCGTGTCGGTGTCCGCCGTAGTAGTCGCCCGTGGCGGCCTCGGTCGGCACGTAGACGAACCCGGACTCGGGGTCGTACGCAATGGGAGCCCAGGCGGCGGCATTGCCGGTGTAGGACCACGACTCGTTCTCCCACGTGTCGACACCGAATTCACCGGGCTCCGGGATCGTCTTGAACGTCCACAGGAGTTCTCCGCTCTGAGCGTCGTAGCCGCGGATGTCGCCGGGTGTGTTGGTCTTGGAGGGCGGCCGCATGCCGATGTGATGCGCCGATCCGACGACGAGCACGTCCCCCGCGACGGTCGCGGGAGAACTCGCTCCCACCGAGCCCACCATGTCGATCCCGTCCCGCGAACGGTGTTGGCCCATCAGGTCGACGACCCCGCCCTCACCGAAGCCTTCGATCTGTTGCCCGGAATGCGGATCGAGCGCCACCATCTGATATCCGGGAGTCACCACGATGATGCGGCCGTTGCCGGAATCGTCCTGCCAGTAGGAGACCCCACGTCCCGAGTTCGCTCGCGGTGCAGCCCCGAGCCGCTCGCCCTCGTCGACTCGCCACGTCCACAGCGTCTCACCCGTACCAGCAGCGATGGCGACGACGCTGCGGCGCATTCCCACCGTCGCGTAGAGGACGCCATCCACCATTAGAGGTGTCGTCTGTGTCCGTGCGAACGGATTCGGGCCGAAGTTCCGTGCGTTCCACCGCCACGCGATCTCCAGTTCCGAGGCGTTGGTCGCATCGATCTGCGTCAGCGGCGTATAGCTGCTGGCAAAGTCATCGCCACCGTAGACGTGCCACTCACCGTTGTCAGTCCCGGTCTGCGCCGAGGCCGAGAGCGGAAACGCGATCAATGCGAGGAGTGATGCGGCTGATCGATAACGCATGCGGAATCGTCCGGATATTCGTGAAATGAGTGCGGGCAAACCTGCGATCCTTGCGGGACCCCCGCCAGCGGCGGGGAAGATCCCTGACGAGCCAGACTACGGCGAGTCGGTCGTTTACCGGCGGGCTGCTTCAGACGGCTCGGAGGAAGAACTCTGAATGGAGGTCGCCACTGTCCGCGACAAGATCCAATCCGCGGCGGGCCCGCCGTCTACCAAACAGTTACCGACTTCGTCGAGAAGAGACTGCCGCAATTCGCCAAAAGACTTATCCCACCTCGGCTAGTTGCGAGCACCGGAAGCAACTTCTTCTGCAGCAGTGAGCAAGCTGTCCAGGGCGGGTCGCCCCAGGTAGATACCGCGCGAGACCACACCAGCGATCCGCCGTGTGTTGCGGATGTCAGTGAGTGGGTCGGCGTCCAGAATGACAAGGTCAGCCAGCTTGCCCACCTCGACGGTACCGAGGTCAATGAGGCCGAGTACAGTGGCGGGTGTTGATGTAGCCGCTCGGATGGCGTCCATGGGAGACAGGCCGGCTTCGACCAATAGCAGCAACTCGTCGTGGAGACTGAAGCCCGCAACCTGCCACGGCGCCTCTACGCTGAGATCTGTCCCAGGCAGCACTGGAACTCCGGCACGGTGCATTCGGCCCACGAGATCCGCGAGCGCCTCGTATCGGTCTCTCGCAGCCTGAATGCCTTCCCCGGCGAAGAGAGGCGACGTCGCGCTCGCCTTCCACATCTCCAAAACGTCTCCTGAGACGTAGTCCATCTGCCTACCCTCCAGGACTCGTCGACCATCGAACTCTGGATCCACTGACCTGAACGCTGGGTGCCCCACCACAAGTGTGGGCACGAGGGCCGTCCCGGCTTCACGAAAGGCCTCGACGATGAGCGATGCCTTGGATTCATCGAAGGTCCGCAGGAGTCGGTCGGTGAAGTCCGGGCCCATGGCCAGTGCAAACGGGGCGAAGAACTGCCCTGACGTCCGCGCTGCGTCCATGGCCGCGAGCAACTCGGCGCGGAGGGCCTCCTCGTCCGACGAGGCTGCGAGCAGGAGGCCTCCGAGTACGCTTCCTCCATGCTCCACCGTGCGTTGACCGGCCGCAGCAACCGCGGTCACGGTCATCGACGTAGGGACGTGGCCGTCGACGGGCAGACCTTGGATGTGCGATGCAGCCAGAACGGCAGCGTACTCGTCGGGCGCGAGCCAGTCGCGCACTTTGATGAAGTCCGCACCCGCGGCCTTGAGATCCTCAACCGTCGTGGCGGCGCCAGCGACGGTCACATGAACGTGGCCCGCGTAGTCGATGGGAGAGGCGCCGTCGATGTTCGGTCCGCTCCACACGACCCGCGGGCCGACGATCGAGTCCGATGCCACCAGGACGCTGCGCTCGGCGAGCAGCTCTGCGCAGCGCGGATCACATCCCATGTCTCGGATGCCAGTCACACCATTCGCCAAATAGAGATCCAAGACTGTCTGATCGGCGTTGGTGTGAGCGTGCACATCCCAGAGCCCCGGGATGACATGACGACCGGTAGCATCAATGACCGTCGCCTCCGAGGGCACGTCGATGCTGTCAGAGGGCCCCATCTCTTGGATTCTTCCGTGCTTCACCAGCAGAGTCTGGTCGCTCTTCGCCTCTGGAGCAGACCCGTCAATCACGGTGGCGTGGATGATCGCGAGCGTGGCTGACTCGTCGGGGCCTGCGCACGCCGTGAGGCCCGCCGACACAACGACCAGTGCTAGCCATCCACTTATCGTTCCGCCATAACTCGCCATTGGAGCACTCTTTGGACCACACGGGACACCTAGCCACATCGAGTGACTATTGTACAGCGGCAACCTAGTTCGCGAATCTGGGCGAACGGCTCGATGTCGTCGGTCGAGTACTACTCAGTAAGGAATTGCTGCTGTCGCGGCAGACGGGATTGACGTGCCCCCGAAGGAACCAATCTGATGGTTTTACCGTCTCCGGGGCGGGAGGTAGACCGCCTCAGGCGCTGTGAGGGCGGACCGTGTTGTGGAGCCGTCTCCACTGCTCGATGAGGACGGCAGCCTCGGTTGTCGCCGGTCTACGACGGGGCTACGATGGCCTCGTCGCCTTCCCGCTGCAGCTTCCTATTGAACATCCACCTCTCCGATTCAGACGCATGATGAGCGATCCCCGGAGGCACCTGCCTCTAACCTATGTTGCTGCCACGCTGCTGCTGAGCGCACTGTCTACGGTCGCGTGTGCCGGTGTCGGCGGCCCGACAACCCCAGCGCCCCGTTCTGAAGCCGGCGCCGTAGACGCCCCGCCGCCAGCCCCTGATCTCGCCCGACTGGAAGCGCTGTACCGCGCCCGAGCAGACAGCGCTCTGCAACGGGTCAGTGACGCCGACGCCCACTTCATGACCGGCATGATCCATCATCACGCCCAGGCGCTCGTTATGTCGGCCTGGGCACCCACCCACGGTGCGAATGCCTCGGTACTCACGCTAACCGCCCGGATCACGAACGCTCAGAAAGACGAAATTGCTGTGATGCAACGCTGGCTCCGTGAGCGGGACCGGCCGGTTCCGGAGGTCGACGCGGGCGGAAAGATGGCCCCGGACTCGGGGATGCAGATGCCCGACATGGACATGACGGACATGCAGATGCCTGGCATGTTGTCGCCGCAGCAACTTCTCGATCTCTCCCGCGCACACGGCGTCGAGTACGACCGGCTCTTCCTCACCTACATGATCCAGCACCACAACGGCGCGGTGACTATGGTTCATGAACTGTTCGCCACCGATGGGGCTGCCCAGGACGATTTCGTCTTCAAGCTGGCTTCCGACATCCAGGTGGATCAGACTACCGAAGTCGCCCGTATGCAGCAGATGCTCGACGGGCTCCCGTCCAATCAAGACCGATAGCTCAAGCCGTCACCAACGCTCAAGGAATTAAGCCATGAACCCGAATTCACCGACCTCTCCCACCACCTCCCGGGCGAACGCGGCGCGGGCCTGCCTAAGCACAGGGAGGCAACTGGGCCTGACCCTTACGTTGGTGGTGGCACTCTCCAGCTGCGGTGGCTACTCAGCGGTGCCCGGCGGCATGTCGAGCATCGCGCCCTCGATGGCGATGCGACCGTTGACCGTGGACGCGCCAAGCCCAGACCCCCGAGTGGGTTTGCGGGCGGGCCTCTTCGACGCAGAGGAAGCGGTGTGGAATCTGCGGGTCGTGTCCAATACGCCTCCACCGGAGGCCTTCGTCGGGAAGACGAATTCAGACTTGGCATTCAAGGGTAATTACGCGATCCAGGGCAACTACGATGGCGTGCAGATCTGGGACATCACGAATCCGAGCGCCCCGACGACGGTGATCACCCACCTCTGTCCAGCATCTCAGAGTGATGTGTCGGTATTCGGAGACCTTCTGTTCGTGTCAGGGGAGGGGATGACGGGCCGCCTCGATTGCGGCGCCCAGGGTGTGCAGGAAGCGGTGAGTCATGATCGTCTGCGCGGCATCCGCATCTTCGACATCAGTGACATCCGGAGCCCGAGGCGCATCACCAACGTGCAAACGTGCCGAGGGTCGCATACGCATACGGTGCTCGAGGACCCGAACGATCAGGACAACGTGTACATCTACGTGTCTGGTTCGGCCCCCGTGCGCCCTGCCGAGGAGTTGGCCGGCTGCTCGGATGCATCGCCGAACCAAGATCCAAACTCGGCTCTCTTCCGCATCGAAGTCATTCGTGTGCCCATCGCACGGCCTCAGGACGCGGCGATCGTGAGCTCGCCCAGGATCTTCAACGACCTCGTGGCTCCGCCCACGCACGGCCTGGCGCCTGACGACATAATCGCTATGGACGAAGCCGAAGCCGCAGGAGCGTTCGTGGCGGAGTTTGAAGGACGGCGCAGGATTTTGCGGGACCGGACCACACGACCCCTCCTCAACGGCATCATGACCGCACGGGGCGGCACGAGGGTGTCGGCCGCCGACAGCGCAACTCTCCGAGCCTCTATCCCGGCGATGGCTGAGAGCTTGATGGGCGGCGGGGATGACGGTCTCGGCCCCACACAGTGCCATGACATCACGGTCTATCCTGCGATTGGGCGGGCGGGCGGTGCCTGCGGGGGCTACGGCCTGCTCCTCGACATCAGTAATCCGATCGATCCGAGACGTCTGTCAGCCGTATCGGATTCGAACTTCGCCTATTGGCACTCGGCCACGTTCAACAACGACGGCACCAAGGTCCTCTTCACCGATGAATGGGGCGGCGGTGGTGGTCCGAAGTGCCGCGCCTCCGATCCGCCCGAGTGGGGTGCGAACGCCGTCTTCACGCTCGATGGCCAGGATATGGATTTCCGGAGCTACTACAAACTCCCCGCGGCTCAGACGTCGCTTGAGAATTGTGTGGCGCACAACGGATCGCTGATCCCAATCCCCGGCCGCGACATCATGGTACAGTCCTGGTACCAAGGCGGCGTCTCCATCTTCGACTGGACGGATGCGAACAACCCCGTCGAGATCGCCTTCCATGACCGCGGTCCATCCGATGCGAATCGGATGGGCGCAGGCGGTTCATGGTCCGTCTATTGGTACAACGGAGTGTTGGTGAGTTCCGAGATCTCACGGGGGCTCGACATCTTCGAGCTTCTGCCTAGTGACGCACTGTCGCAGAATGAGATCGATGCTGCGAAGTCGGTACACTTCGATCACCTGAATTCGCAGGGCCAGCCGCAGATCGTCTGGCCGCACACGTTCGCCCTTGCGCGCGCCTACGTCGATCAGTTGGAACGGTCGCGGGCTGTGTCTTCTGCGTGGGTCACCGAAGTGCGTGCGGGACTGACGGCCGCAGAGGCCACATCGGGTTCGGCCCGACAGTCTGCGTTGACTGGCATGGCAAGCCAGATCCGGGGGCAGGCCGGCCAGTCCGGGGACGCCGCTAAGGTCCGCATGTTGGCGGACGCGTTGCGCGGTTTGGCGGGCAGCTGAGTTGGCTCCGCGAGGTGGGCGCTAGGGCGCCCACCTCGCCCCATGCCTCGCGCTGTCCCTGCTCGCCTCTCACCTCATTTGGCCGTTGAATTTCCTATCCGTTTTCGTGAAGTCCAATGCTCACCGTTCGAATCTCGAATTGGTACCCGGAATGAATTCTCGCTCCCGTCTACCTGAGCCTTTGGGGGGTTCTCTTTCTTCGGCCTCTGACTTGAAAGGCTCAATTTCTCCCTGGTTTTGGAGTCACTCGGACCCTTCGAAGGGCCTCTGAGGTGCTCTGGGTCTGGGTGGTGGCCGGAGTCGTGGCCTCAGCCGGTTTTGGCCTCTTCTGTCGGCTAGAAGGCCGCGAGCCGGTCAGAGAGTTCTTCCTCGAAATGGCCCTTCGACGGCGTACTCTTCAGGAGTTGGATTCTGAGGCCTTCCTGAAGGACCGATCTTATCTGATCGTGGGGCTCACGACGATTCCCAGTCGCCTGCCGCACATCGTCCCGACGCTCAAGAGTCTTCTGGTTCAGGACGTTCTCCCCCAAAAAGTGCTCCTTCATATTCCGATCCAGAGTCGGCGGGAGGATAGCGAATACCAAATCCCTCAAGAGATCAAGGACCTACGGACGATTGAGATCGTGCGCTGCGACGACTTTGGGCCAGCAACCAAGCTGTTGCCGGCCCTTCTGGCTAGCGGTCCAGATCAGCCCATCGTGTCGGTGGATGACGACCGGATCTACCGCCGTACCTTTCTGGCTGGCCTCCTTCAGGCCTCCGAAGCCCACCCGGAGGCTGCGGTAGGGTGCATCGGCCTGCGGGTTCCTCTGGATCGAGTGGATAGACGAAAGGGTCTCATCGGCAGGATCGTGGACGGGCTTCGGTTCGAGAGGGGTGTGTCGCTGAGGGGGTCCCGGTTATCCCGTTCGCCCCTCCCCGTTGATATCCTGCATGGATACGGTGGGGTTCTCGTACGTCCGGCTTTTTTCGATCTGGACACTCTGGCTGATATGGATGGGGCCCCCGATGCAGCCTGGTTGGAGGATGACACCTGGTTCGCGGCTCACTGCCGTGCTCCGAGGCTCATCGTTCCCGGTAGGCCGGGAAGTTTCCCTCGCTTCTTTCATCAGAGCCTATACAGGGCCAGTCGTCTCGGTCTTCACAATCGGGGCGGAGGCGATCCGGAACGACGGAACACCACTGTGCTCATGCGCATGTTCAGTGATCGGTGGTCGGAGTGAGCCCCCCGGGCGCGATCTTCATCGTGGGGCACCCCCGCTCCGGCACTAGCCTTCTCCGAGCCCTGCTTGACGGCCATCCTGACCTTCTGGTGCTTCCTTTCGAGAGTCATCTGTTCGATTGGGTCGGGGCCAATGAAGCCGTTCATGCCCTCCTGGCCCGGACCCGTCTATGGCCAACGCTACACCGACATCGGCCCTCCTTATCGAGAACGGACGCCGAGTTGATGCTGGAGAAGGCTTTCGAAGGGGCGGACAATCCCAGGGCCCGTCTCCTGGCCTTGGTGGACGGTTGGCGGGAATTGACCGGAGCCGCCACGCCGGTTCACTGGGTCGAGAAGACTCCCCGTCATCTCTTCGAAGCTGACACACTCCTTCGGTGGTTTCCCGATGACGTTCGCGTGGTGATCATGCGGAGGGATCCACGCGATGTGATGGCCTCGGCGCTGAGGCAGAAACCTTCCCGCTCGATCTTCCCTCTGGCACTGACGGCACACATCGCCCATGAAGTAGCACGAGGATACGAGTCGGATGAGCGCTTTCTCGAGGTGGGGTACGAGGCGCTGGTTCGAGACCCAGAGGCGGTGATGGGTGAAGTCGGTGAGTTCATTGGGATCACTGAACACCCGGTGCTTGTCCAGCCTACGGTGATGGGTGCCAAATACTCCGGCAACTCTCGCTTCGAGAGCGAATTGGACGGCGTCTCCCAGTCTGGTGTCGGGCGCTTCCGTACCGTCCTCTCTCGGTCCCAACTGGAGAAGGCGGAAGTCCTTCTGGCTTCCGTTATGGAAGCCGGGGGGTACGCATCTACCACATCCGAAAGGCCTGCCACCCAGTTGAGTTACATACCCTCCCGGGCGGCCATCACGGGAGTGGTGGCTTCCGGTTTGTGGCGTTTTGGGGTGGTTAGATCCGCCTTCGGAGGGGCTTGAGATGCCCCTGACCGTTCATCCCTCCGAGCCTAGGTTCCTCTTCTTCTGGAACCACAAGGTGGCGTCTCGCTCCCTAATACATGGACTACAGAGCGCCTTTCCCGATCTCCGAACATATGCCCAGCCCGGGTTTCGGCCTCTTTTGGACGACACTCATTGGCCCCGTTTCATGGTCGTTCGCAACCCGTGGGCGCGGGTGGCGTCCTGCTTTCGGAACAAGTGCAGGGATGCCCTCGGTGCCTTGGCCAGAAACGGGAGTCTCGAGCCGTGTCAGCGTCATTTGCTGAAGGCTCTTGGTGCCTGGCCCTGTCGGCCAGAGACCGGCGCTCGCCGATTGGCTGGCCTTCAGTTCGATGAGTTCGTGGAGCTGCTCCCCGTCGTTCGGGACGGCAACAGTCATTTTCGCCTTCAGGTAGATGTGCTCCGTCACGCTACCCCACCCAACTCCCGCCTGTCCTGGGCTGGGCGGGGGTTGGGAACTCTTCTGCACCTCGGACGGACACATTACCTGACGCCGGACCTCCTCAAGGCTCGACAGAGCGAGGCCCGGGACCGGATT
This sequence comes from Longimicrobiales bacterium, assembly GCA_029245345.1. Lineage (NCBI taxonomy): Bacteria > Pseudomonadati > Gemmatimonadota > Longimicrobiia > Longimicrobiales > Longimicrobiales bacterium. Next base: position 7,045 of record JAQWPM010000017.1, on the reverse strand, counting down.
GCCCTCTCGGTGGTGAAAGAACAAAGAGTCCGTCTTATCCGTCTCGAACGCATATTCGACGAATGGTGGGAGGTGGAGGAGGCGCTGGGGAAAGAGGTTCCTCTTCCCTGGCATGCCCGGTCGGCCAGCGGAGATGATTGGAAAGCCCTGTACGATTCTGCGCTCCAGGAACGTGTGGCTTCCCTCTATCGGACGGACCTGGAAATGTTCGGCTACGAGACGGACCCACCTTCGTCGGAGTCTAACCAGAAGGTGTAGCCGAATCGCTGGATTTCTTCCCGATATCGGTCTGCGATGAGTTCCCGGGTTTCCTCGTCGTAGTAGTCCCGAAAGTCACCTCGATACCGACCTCGACCAGTCTCCGGAATCCGACTCTGTGCGGGTAATCCAAGGCGCCGGAGGAGCGGAGGGAGGTGGCTCTCGAGCGCGGCGAACCCCTGGGCTTCGCCCATTACAATCATGGTGAGTGTCGGTGCATTTTGTACGGAAAGCACCGGATCCGAGTTCAGGACGGCGTCGTCCAACGGTAGTGATCCCGATTGTGCGGAGTTGCCGCCTACAACGACAGAAGCCCCGAAGGACGGACCGTCCTCCGGGGCTTCTGTCTTGCAGACTTGGGATCAGCCGCCAGTCGTAATGAGGCCGAAGAAGGCGCCGACGTTGAAGTCGACCGGGTCCACCTGATAGTACTGCCCCTTCGCGAAGTAGCCCGTGGTCGGGAAGTACGGAGGCGGATTCGTGGAGCCACATTGGTCGTACGAATACCGCTTCACGTATCCGGTACCGCCTGTGGTCCCGACCGCACCACGCGTGTTCTGGATGATGCCGCCGGTCAGGTACAGGCAGCCACGGCCGTTCACGCCGCCCTCACAATACTCGTCGTTTGTCGAACCCGACGAGTAGTTCTCGACCGTGAAAATGTCGAGGGCCAGAACGGTACCGTGGAAGAATTCGTCAGGAGTATCGTCGAACGTCTCGTAGTCGTAGCTAGAACTGGGCCTCATTGGCGCGTTCAGCGCGTTATCCGCAACGATGACGTCATCGCCCGCGAAGTAGCCAGCGATGTCGACGCAGGTGCCTGCCCCAGGATCGGTTACGTACGTGATGTCGTCGCCGAAGATGATGTCGCCGCTCGCGGCAACCGTCACCCTTCCGCGGACCTTGCCCGACACGACCACATTACCAGAGACGTAGATCACTCCCTTGAAGTTCGCGTTCAGCTGCCGACTTAGCGGGAACAGGTAGGTCCGGTCCGCACGACCGTTAAGCAGGGGGCTCGGTGTACCCGGATACGCGAGCCACCCTCCGTGGGAGTCCGTCGCTTGGAAGCCACCAAAAATGGAGTCGTGGCCGCCCAGGTAGCAGCGACGGTTGTTGCCACGGAGAGCATTAATCGCCGTGACCCCGTTATGCGGATGGTCCGCCGCCGCCACGAAGGTGCCCGAGTAGTTGGCACCACATTGCTCAGAAGTTCCAGGGCCCTCTGTCGTGGTGCAGGTGCGGCGCCGCCGTCGCCCCGAGCACGTGGTTGTTGCGGCTATATCCCCGGTAACCCAGCTGGCATTCGTGGACTGGTAGACCTTGATGAAGCCCTCATTTTCGTCGTTTTCGTCGCCGTCCGCGTTTAGGTCGATCGCCACGAATTCGATTCGTGTCGTCGCCTGTCCGAAGTTGCCACTCGTGTTGCCGGTGAAGCTCGTGGATCCAGTCGCAGCCTGGGCCTGGAGCTTGGCTAGATCCGAGGTGGCAGGCATAGCGATGGGAGACACGTACTCCTCATACCCCTGCTTGAAGGTCCCGTACGTTGGACTCGGCACGTTACTAGCCGTCCGGACCGTGCCGTGAAAGGTCGCGCCTGAGGAGTAGATCTTGATCGGCGAGTTGGAGTGCACCGGCCCGAAGATTTGGTCACCACCACCGAACGAGATGTTGTAAGGTTCTACATCCGTGAAGTAGGCGTACTTCGAGAAGCTCTCCTGATAAAGCGAGGCCCGCCGAATCGCGATACCACCACCCTCGTCTTCGACCACTGACACGACCGTACCGAAAACGCCGTATTGCCCTGACGTCACGCCACTGGGGCCAACGTAGATCGAGCGCTTCATACCTGGGATTGTCGCGCCTGTGCCGTCCGTGACCTCGACACCGTTCTGCAAGACCGCGTACCCCGAATCCGGGTAGAACGAATTATCACCGTTCAGCCGAGTGCGAGCGTATTCTAGGCCTTCGTCAGCGACCATCTCAAGCTCGGACTGGCGATCGTAGAAGTTGTTCACCAGGAGGTGATTCCTCCCAATCAAGGTCGCGCTCGCGACCAGTGATCCGACGATGACGACGACGAGCACCGTAAGCACGAGTGCGAAGCCGGCCTCGTTGGATCTTAGGTTCTTGGTATGCATGGTCATTTCCTTCATATCACTGATGAAGCCAGGCTAAAACGGAATCGTGACGTCGCCTGACGCTGTGAGCGTAGATAACGATGGAGTGCAGTCCTGCGCTGCGAGCGCGTACCGGTACACCGTGCCGGGCTCCACCGACTGATCCAGGTATTGGTATGTGCTGTTGCCTGCGGGAATACTTAGATAGGGATCACCCCAGTCCGTCCCGATAGGCCATTCCTGCCTATAGATCACGTAACGCGCGACATCAGACTCACCGGAGGTCTCATCGGTCGCCGCGTTCCAAGTCAGCCGTGAGGCATACAGCCCACCCCCGGTGTCGAACGGCACGGCGGCCAGCGTGGTGCCGAGGATGGGCTCAGACCCACATGTCATGGTCGTTCCGAAGCCCGCGTTCGGCATGTAAATAATTCGACTCACGGACGCTATGCGTTCGTTGCCCGTTGTGACCCCATTCGTCGTGCGGAACGACACACGGACCGCCCGAATCGAATCCGTCAATGCCGATGCTCCAGTGTCCGCCGCAACCGCATGAAATCGTTCGATGTGGCGGATGGGGAGTTGGCTATCTGGAATGCTGTCGATCGTGGATGCCTGACTCGCGTAGTCGATTCTCCTGATGTAGCGGAAGAACGGTACGCTACCCTCGGCGGCTAACACGTTCCGTGTGACGACTTCTGGGTCGGCCGTGTTCACCTGGCGGTACATCACGTAGTCGTCCGTGCGCGTCGTCGTGGAATCCTGACTGAACCAGTACATCAGAAGCTCCGCAGGAGACCGTGTGCCAGCGTTTGTCCGATACAGTGTATCCGGCCAGGTGAAACTCGTATTCGGGAGCGTTTGGCTCGTTGTCGGAACCGACACCTGACCGGTTGGTGCACCGAGGTCGATATACGAGGCGAAGACATCGTTTGGGACGTTGGACGCGTAGTCACCCGTGAAGGCGAGGATGTCCGCGCCGGCGTAGACGAGTCCCGGCTGATTCCCCGGAAGGTTGGTCCCGAGCGTCGGAATATCCGTCTCTAGGCTCTGGAGAGCGTAGCGGAGGTTCTGAAGCGACGTCATCCGGTCCATACCCAGGTGGAACAACTTGTTCTGTTGGGCAACGAAACCGATCGCCACAGAGAGTACGATCCCATAGATCATGATCGCGATGATCATTTCGATGAGCGAGAAGCCTCCCTCGTTCTTCATTCGATTCTCGTTCATGTCAGGGCATCCCTAGGATCAGTTTCCGGTAGATGTCGTTCTTGAGGCGCCCACCGGTGATGGAAACGACGATCTCCGTGTAATCCCAGATCTTCCCACCCGTCTGTGCGACCTGCCTGCGGGTCACGACTGTCTCTCTAGTCAGGTCGGTCAGACCAGGGAGGTTCGTCTCGGAATCCTCATAGATGGAATCCAAAAGCACATAGCGTGGGTCGAGTCGGATTAGGGCCAGCCGCTCTTCCACCGACTGTAGCGCCTGGAATTCCAACTCCGCGTCCCCAGCCGGCACGAGCAGCTGTGCCGTCGACGCGGCGATACCCAGGACCGCAGCCGTGAGAATCATGATCGCAATCGTGATCTCGATGATGGTGAACCCGCCCTGCGATTTCTTCAACATGTCTGTACCCAAGCCCCCGACGAGAACGAGTAGCACCGGGTTCGCCCGGTCGCGCGCTCGATCTCGATAGAACGAGTGTCCTTGCCGCTGCTCTCGTTTATCGACTTCATCGAGGTGATATAAATGATGCTTTCTTCGCTGGCGCTCCCATTTCGTCGGAACGTCAGGGCGGGGATCGAGTCTTGTGCGCCTGTTACTGATATCGGCGTTGATCCGAGAGGACGGGCGGTGGCGCCGCCCAGAGAGAATCGAACGTTGTCGTCCAATTCGATCACATACCAGTTCTCTGCCGTATCGATTGTGTTGTCGTTGTCCTCGTCGTAATGAACCCTGAGCCGGTTTTCCACTGTGTCGAAGGCTAGGACGACGTTGTGCTGACGCAGAACTGCGGCCAGCTGTTGAGCGTTGATCGAACTCGCGACGAGAACCGCCGCAGCATCCAATTGGAATTTCTCCGGACGTAGCGATGGTGCCGCGATCCCGGCTAGGATGCCCATGAGCAGCATGACCATGATCAACTCGACCATTGAAAAGCCAGCTCGCTTTGGGTTCATATCCATGTTCGATCACTCAATCGTGCCTCCACCGAACTGCGTCGCCCCCGGGTGGGGCGTTCGGGGTCCGGCAGGGTGAACCAATGCAAAACACGTGCGCCGCCGTGACAAAAGCGGGCGCAGCATCAATAAAGGCATAATAGGCTTGGACTTACGAAAATGACAGAAGAATCCTGAGGGAGGGTGAGAGTGGTAAACCCGGCAAGAAGTGCCCACTTGGGCCAAAGAGTGCCCCTGTCGAGGCCGGATAGAGGGTCCAGCTCCTGATCACGAAAACGAACCGGGGAAGGGCGGGCGGGCTGATGAGGATCCGGGGGTCGCTTTCGGGTGCCTTTTGTAACCGAGGTATTGGGCTGAAAGTGGCATATCTATTAGGGTCTTGAGGACTGAGGAGAGGTCAGATTGATGGTTGAACCGACAAGAGGTGTCTTCATAAGCGTGATCATTGGCTTCTCGGTTTTCGGTGGCACGGACCGGGCAATGGCCCAGGAAGGGGCCGGCCCCGACTGGGTCGCTTGCGATGCCGAGGCAGCCGGCGAGTGGATCCACGCCGCAAGTGAGATACTCCGGCGTAATCCGTTCTGACCCCATGCCTTCCCCTGAACGAAAGTCACACGACGGGGGAACTGTCCCCTTCGGCTGTCGCGCCCGTTCGACCATGGCATCGCCCCAGGCCGGAGCGCACCCTCCACCATGGCGAACCCGACGCAGCAGCGACCCCGATACCGACACGCATCGAAGCGTGCACCTGGGTGGGCGAGCACCCAGCACGTCTACCGTCCGCGCCGTCCCACCACATCCTGGCTCGCCAGCTCTCGGATCCTAACATCCGCGCTGGTCTCGGTTCAGGGGGACCCGTCAAAGCCGCTGGTAGCCGCACGGATAGGACATTCAACGACGCAAATGAGGTGAGAGTCGAGCGGGGACATCGTGAGGGATGGGAGGCGGAGCATGGGGCTGCGGGGTAGAGCTAAAAGCAGAGGCGGCTGGAGTCGCGCACAGAGATCAGACGTGGGAGGGGGACGAGGCGATGTCGATATGGGCGGAAGGGAGAGGCCGCGTGGCCGAAGGTGTTCGGACAGACTGGAGGCGGGCCACTCAGTCGTCGAAGTCGGCGTGCAGCGACTTGTCGAATATCAACTCAGGGATGAACTCGGCCTGGGTAGGATCGAAGACGGGGGTCTGGTCGAGGGGGATCAGTCGGGAAGCAAGACAACATATTGACACAACTTTGACAAACAGTAGTATGTGGCCAAATCGTTCCTGACCATTTGTGCCATCCTACTGGTTGACACACGTGGCTCATTTTTCAGCTTACGCAGAGTCTTAAGGGGATGCGCAGATGAGTAACAAAGTCGTTCTTATCTTCGGAGATAGCCTGAGCGATATAGGAAGAATGGACCGGAGTTACCTGGGCAGATTTCTCAATACTACAGGATTAGCTGGGGAATTGACCGGGACAGGGGGCAGATTTAGCTCTGGACCTAACTGGACCGATTATATGATCGAGGAAACCTCCGGCTTCTCTGTCCTTGGAGACTCAAGAACGACGACGAATACCACATCTGATCCACACAGAAGCCTATCTACAAATTCGTATATAAATGTTCCACCTCAAGGCGCTCAGTCTTATTATTATGCCAACTATGCAAAAGGTGGGGCATGCGTTTCAGGATATGGTGGTGGTTTCACAGGAAGGTTCATCCTAGACGACTTTGCGGCTCAAGTGAAAATGTAAGCCCTGTATCGGCTGGTGTTCGACTTCCTCGATCAGTACGACGCGCCAGACCAGTACCGCGCTGTCGTAGACTTCCACTACGGACTGGCAACATTCGACTGGGAGGCCGCGGCTGCCGCAGCCGACATCCTCGTCACCCGGGTCTCCGGCGGCGAGCGTTTGGTGCAGCCCACCGTTCTCTTGGATGGAGCCGTGGTCGCGTACCTGAAGTCCGGACGTCCACTGGCCGCCGAGACGGCGATGCAGCTTCTCTCTCCGCTATCCCGCCGAGAGATCGGGAATCTTCGCAGCCGGCTGCTCGAAGCTCTGATCGCCGAGGCGCTGGCCGCCCAGAACTGACCCGAGGGACCCGCGACCCTCAGCTCTACAAATCGAATGGCCCGATCCACCCGGAGCCAGGAAGAGAAGAGGTCCTCAATACCGACTTCGAGGACTGAGCCGCCCACATCCAGTCTGTCCGAACAGCCTCGGCCACCCGGCCGCTCGCTTCCGCCCATATCGACATCCCCTCGTCCCCCTCCCACATCTCAGCACTGGCCGCGACTCCAGCCGCCTCTGCTTTCAGGCCAACCCCGCAGCCCCATGCTCCTCGTCCCATGCCTCGCGCTGTCCCCGCTCGCCTCTCACCTCATTTGGGGCGTTGAATTTCCTATCCGTTGATAACAAACTATACCAGTCCTGTCATATTCTTCATAAACAAGGTCGGTACTTCTCATAGTACACTTCAAAGATTTGTTTATGCTTGACG
>JAQWPM010000016.1 GCA_029245345.1 Longimicrobiales bacterium | reverse complement strand
GGCCGGCCGGGAAGGTGCGGACCGCGTCGTTGTGCTGCGAGCCGGCGCGGACCGCGTTGACGTGCCTCGACTCGGAACTGCCTGCCGTGTTGGCTTTTGCCCCGATGTGCCGGATGGCCTGGCCCGTGTCACCGGAACTCTAGTCGGTGCCACTCTCGTTCCGGGCGTGCGACTCGAAGTGGGCCGTGTGGCCGGCGTACGGTTCGTCGCCCCTGCCGGTGCCCGCGTGCGGGGTGGCGTGCCGAGCACACTGGAAGGACGGGGCCGGGGGGTTCCACTCGCCCTGGTCTTTCCGGACGGCTGGCTCGCACCGGTCGAAGGCCGCGCGCCCGAGTTCGGCGCGCGGACGGTGCCCGGGCGGACCCGAGCACTTCCGGAAGCCTGCCCACCCGTTCTGACACGGTCAGCAGGACGCGCGCTCGCGCCCGCCCGGGTCCGAGGCGGAGTCACGGCCGGGCCATTCCGGCTCGTCCCGGGCCGCTCCGATGGAGTGGCCGTCCTACCCGTTGTTGGACGAGCAGAAGGCGGCGTGCCCCGACCGGTGGAAGGACGTGGTCCAACACGAGGCGTTACCGAAGGCCTGCCCGTTGTCGGACGAGCACTGCCGTTCCCGGCGCGTGTGTCCGTCCCAGAAGGACGCGCGGTGCGCCGACCATCAGAGCCCGCACGAGCCGGAGCATTCGACGCACCCGTGGCGTTCCCAGCCTGCGGGCGCCGTACGGCGGTGCGTGTGGTTCCCGTCCTTGGGCTCTCCTTGTAGCCGACACCGTACCCAGCGAAGGGGGACGGGCGGCCAATGGCCACGCGCGTGCGTCCACCTCCGTAGACCGTCCGCGTACGACCATAGCCACTGTAGTAGTCACCGTAGTAGCCACCGTAGTAGCCACCGTAAGAGGCGCCGTAGTATCCGCCGTAACTACGCCCGGCGTAGTAGCCATCTGCGAAACCACCCCAATACCGGTCGTATCCCCAGTACGAACCACCCCAGGGCGACATGACGGGGTCTGACCAGAAGACGAATGCCGAGCGCGAGCCGTAGTAACCACCCCAGCCACCGCTGAACCCACCACGAGACCGATATGAGTTCCGGTACCCATAGGGGCTATAGGCCAGGCAATCGTAGTATGGGTCTCCGTAGGGATCCCAAAAGCTGTCCCAGTAGTAGTCCCAGCACGAATAGTCGTCGTAATAACTGCCGCCACCCCAGGAACGTCCACGCTCGGAATACATTTCATATGCCGGATCCTGGTACAGGGCAGAGTGGCGCATTCCCAGACCGGTCCCAACGAAGAGGGATCGATCATCGTAGTAGCCGCCACCCATGCCGACGCTGACGCCGGCAAAGAGCGGGCCTACGCCAACGGAGAACGAGGCGTGGGCCTGCGCGTGACTTTCAGCCGAACTAAGGGCGAAGAACGCAGCGATGATCAATGTAATTCGAGCCAGGATACGCACGGTCATACTCCTTATAGTGGTCACCGCCCCATAGAAGTGCACGGTCTGTGCCAAACACGCATTAAGGTGTCAACATGTTATAACGCAACATCTTATGCACATGCTCTCATCCTGTTTCAACCCCAGTTCGATGTCCAAATATAGGGACAGGGGACGCTCCTGAAGGACACCTGGCCCACCTAGGGCCCGTGTGCCACCATTCCTGTGAGGAAGGCGTCCAGCTCGTCTTCACTCGTCATAAGATTCGGAGAGATCCGTAACGAGTTCAGTCCGCCTCCAAAGGCGCGGACGACCCCCCCCATCGATCCGAACAAGGCCGAACCCATCTCGGGCGCCGCCACCCCGGTGCGCGAAACGGCCATGATCACGGACGAAAGTTCCCAATCATTGGGGGAGTGCCACTCGAGCGTCGGCTCAGCCGCGACTCGATCTCGGACCCGATGCCACAGAGCCTCATATCGACGGGCCTTTTCCGTCATCCCAAGAGCGTCCTGGAAGTCGAGCGCGTCGCCGAAGGCCACGACGGCCGGCCATGCCCGCGTCGAATAGTCCTCATAATCACGCGCAGTGCCATCCATTCCGCGTTCCGACGTCTTGTGCCACATGCGCGGCAATTGGGGACGTACCGCCTCTGAGACGTAGAAGAGTCCCAGTCCCTTGGGAGACTGAAGCCACTTGTGCGGGCTCATGGCGTAGGCGTCGACACCCGCGTCGGAGAGGTCGACCGGGATCATGCCGACCGACTGCGCTCCATCGACCAAGATGAACTCGACTCCACGGGCACGGGCCGCTGATGCGATCTCCTTCATGGGATGCCGCAGACCGATCATGTTGTCGACATGCGGGATGACCAGCACACGCGTTTCGGGCCGAATCGCTTCTACGTGCACTGCAACAACTTCCTCGGCGGTTAATTCCGCCCCGCGTTCCACCGGAAAAGGAAAGCGCCGAACCGTAAAGCCGCGATCCGCCGCCAGGACGTCCCACGGGACACTCGCACCGGAGTGGTTGATCGAACTGAAAAGAATCTCGTCCCCGGGCCCGAGCGGCAGTCCGTGAGCCAAGATGTTGAAGCCTTCCGTCGTGTTGTGCGTGATCGCGAGATCGTCCGCGTTGCAGTTCAAGAGTGCGGCCGACTGACTGCGCACACGTTCTGCGACCTCGCGCCAAACTGAGCCCCATACATAGAGCGACGGATGGGACTCACACAGTCCCAAGTAACCGGCGTGCGCGTCGACAACCGCCTTGGGCGCTGTCCCGATGGATGCATGGTTCAAGTAGATGAGGTCTCGCGAGAGGAGGTATTCGTCCCGGAGGCGGCGGACCGCTGCCGGGTCGTGAGCCCGGAACCCCAGGCCGTCGATGGAGTGGTCAAACGCCGCGCTCAACTCCGTAGCCCGGCCCAAGACGGCACCGCCCACGGCTCCAGCACCTAACACCTTTAGAAAGCCTCGACGGCTCGTTTGCGTATCAGTCATTCGTACCCTCAATTGAACTGAATCAGACGTACGTCTTGATCATCAGCGAAAATAGTAGAAGATTCTTTCGTGTCCGGCCGACAGTAACTCATCGGCGCCAGCGCGGCCTCCTGGTCGGCTGAAGAGGATAGCTCCACAGGCTCCAAAAATTTTGGGGTCTTTTCTGCGGCCTCTCGTGTGCCGAAGTGCCACGACAGTACCGCGCTCCGCAACATGGGTTATATAACGTGCCCGAATCGCCAAGAAATCAAAAAGGCGACGGAGAGGGCAAGCCACGCGGCAACAATAGCCGTCGTCGTGGGCGCCGGCGCCGTAAGGGCCGGGGCCAAGGTGGTAACGACGGTGGTGGTCCAAGCGAGGCTGAACTCCAGTCGCAATTGCCAGACACTCCTGAAGAGCTCGAAGCGCAATCCAGGCCACTAGGCCTATTGGAAGTGCTCGGTAGCGGATCCGGATTCGTCCGGCGCCGTGACTCAGGCTACACGCCCAGCAACGACGACATCTACGTCGGCTCCAGGATGATCCAGAAGTATGGGCTCCGGACCGGTGACGAACTCGTCGGAATCGTGGGTACACCCCGCAGTGGCAAGAGTCCGCCGCTCGCACATATCCAACGGATCAACGACCGACCGCCCGAAGACGCGATGCGGCGGCCGGACTTCCAGCGCCTGAGCGCCATGCACCCTGACGAGCAGCTCGTCTTGGAGTGCGACCGCACAGTGATGGGTCAGCCCGACTACACGAATCGTGTGATCGATCTGCTGTGTCCGCTTGGCAAGGGACAGCGGGCGATGATCGTGGCTCCGGCGAAAGCCGGTAAGACCACGGTTCTCCAGGCAGTCGCCGAGGGCGTGGTAAAGAACCATCCCGAATGCCACCTCATGATCCTCCTCGTGGACGAGCGTCCTGAGGAAGTGACCGAGATGGAGCAGTGCGGGTTCGGTGAGGTCATCGCGTCAACGTTCGACCAGCAAGCAGACCGCCACGTACAGGTCGCTGAGATCACGCTCGAGCGAGCCAGACGGCGGGTGGAGCAGGGTGAGGATGTGGTCATCATCCTCGATTCCATCACACGCATGGCACGCGCCTACAACACGGCCCACAGCGGTAGTGGGCGCACGCTGTCTGGTGGCCTGGACACGAACGCACTCGAGAAGCCGAAACGCTTCTTGGGGTCGGCGCGGAAGATCGATCCGGCGCAGGGCGGTGGTTCTTTGACGATTATCGCGACTGCGCTCGTCGACACGGGATCGCGTATGGACCAGGTGATCTTCGAGGAGTTCAAGGGGACCGGTAACAGTGAGCTGGTTCTGTCACGTGAGATCGCCGACCGGCGGGTTTATCCCGCGATCGACATCGCGGGTTCTTCGACCCGGAAGGAAGAGCTTCTGCTGGACGAAGACGCGCTGTGGCTGTCACACGCCATGCGTCGTCAGCTCGGTGGTCAGGGCCCGACGGATGCGATGACGGAGCTATTAGGTGCGATGAAGAAGACCGAATCGAACCGCGCGCTCATCAATTGGGCGCGGAACCAGTAGAGTCCTTTGGGACTCCCTAGCGAGACGCGCCCGTCGACCCAGAGTCGACGGGCGCTTCGTTTCGCTCTGAATCAAGCACCGTCGTCTCGGCCCCAAGGGCGGCGAGCTTCCCCAGTCCCTTGGTCAACTCGCGGGTCTGGGCCTTGTTCATGAAGAAGGCCCAATAACCCATGAGTGGATTCCTCCCCAGGTCACCGGACTCATGCCATGCGATCCTCGTGGTGGTTCCGTTGGGGGTCAGCTCTATAGTGCCCTCCGTCCGCATGCTCCGCCCGACCTGCACCTGATACCGGACCGACCGCGGAGCGTCTGACTCGGCGATGGTGAAGGACCCCGATCCGAGCTCTTCGTCGTCCCAAGAGAGCGTGGCTCCGCTTCCCGTTTCTGGCCCCGAACGAACGACGCCGCTGTCCGGCCAAAACGTCCAGCCCCGCCATCCTTCTGGGGAATCCAAATGCTGGAAGAGTTCCTCGGGTGACGCCTCCGCGACGAGGGTCGCTTCGGCTTCCCAACTCGCAGGAAGAGCCACACCCACCAGGATCAGAAAAATCAGGAAGAGGGCGCCACCCCCAAGGATGATGGTCCCCAAACTGAACGGCGTCCTATGCACCTGGCGCTCCTAGCGTGTCGATGATGTTGCTGAGCACCCGCCAAACGTTACGGGCCATGATGCCATGGCCTTCAACCGTAGGGTGGATCTGGTCGGCCTGGTTCAATTCAGGGATCCCTGCAACGCTGTCCAGAAGGAATGGAACGAGCGCGGAAGATGTCTCTTCTGCCACCAACGGGAAGACCGCCGCGAAGCGAGTCGTGTACATGAACCCAAAGTTGGGCGGAGCCTGCATTCCGGCGATCACGACGGGTGTCCCCGGGTATCGGGTACGCGTCCGCTCAACGATCTCGCGCAGATTGGCTTCGAGCGTGAGCGGATCGTGACCGCGCAGGCCATCGTTCGCGCCTAACTCCAGCACGAGAACGTCCAGAGGCTCTCGGAGTACCCAATCCAGGCGGCGTAGTCCTCCGGCACTGGTTTCACCCGACACACCGGCATTGATGGCGTGTATGGGAGTGCCAGCAGAGTCCGCCAGTGCTGCGATCTGCGCCACATAACTATCCTCCTCGCTCGCGAGGCCTAACCCGGCAGTGAGACTCGTGCCCAAAAACACCACCCGCGGACGCCCGTCGTCGTCTGCCTCAACGGTTGGGACAACCGGCGAGGTAGCTTCCTCACTCGGTACAACGGGTGCAGGCGCCTCCTCGGCGGAGCAGGCGACAAGTACAACTGCAACAGATGCGAAAAGGAATCGGGTCATATGATGATCGTGGCGGAGGGGCTGGAGAAAACCTACACCAGTGGGGGTCGCCCTCTGAAGGTACTGGACGCGGTTGATCTCTCTGTGGAAGACGAGTCCTTCCTCGCCGTCGTGGGGCCATCCGGAAGCGGCAAGACGACGTTGTTGGGCCTACTGGCCGGGCTGGACGAACCGTCCGGCGGATCCGTGGTGCTGAATGGTCAAGATATCTTCACCCTCACGGAGGACGGACGTTCCGAATTTCGAGCCCAGAACATCGGATTCGTCTTTCAGACCTTCCATCTGCTGCCGACGCTGACAGCCATCGAAAACGTCCTAGTTCCGTTGGAACTGCGCGGACTCACGGCCGGAGCGCGGGCAGACGCGGAGACGCTCTTGGAACGGGTCGGACTTGGGGGCCGCTTGGATCACTACCCGGCACAACTGTCGGGTGGTGAGCAGCAGCGGGTGGCGCTGGCTCGTGCATTTGCGAATCGGCCGAAGATTCTGTTCGCTGATGAACCCACCGGGAATCTCGACAGCGAAACGGGGGCGGGGATCGTCGAGATTTTGGAGGAATTGAACCAAGACTCCCGCACGACACTCGTTATGGTGACGCATGACCTCATCCTGGCGGAACGAGCGCACCGAGTGGTGTCCTTGTCCGGGGGGCGCGTCGTCGCGGATCGGCCCGGCACGAACGCTGGCTCTCGACCCAGCGCCTCTTGAAGAGCCCACTTCGGATCGGCTTCGCGTTACGCATGGCGTGGAGGGAAAGCCGCCACAGCTTTCGCCGCGTCGGGGTATACATGGTCTCGATCACACTGGGAGTTGGGGCGCTCGTAGCCATTCACTCCTTCCGCGACGATGTGTCCAGATCCGTCCAGGAAGAGGCGGATGTACTCATGGGCGCCAACGCTCGGCTCGCCTCAGGGAGAGTGTACCCGGACTCGGTAGCTCGACTCCTGGACTCCCTTCGTGCGGAAGGCGTCGAGACGTCCAGGGTCACCACAGCCAGTTCAATGGTTCTCGCGCCATCCTCGAACACCGTGCGTCTTCTGCAAGTACGAGCTGTCGAGGGTGGGTACCCCTTCTATGGGACGGTAACCACGCGCCCGGAGGGCCGATGGACGGGGTCGCTCTCACCCGAAGAAATTCTGGTGGACCCGGCCGTGCTCACCCAGTTGGACGTCGTGGTCGGCGACACGCTGGTCGTGGGACGCGCCCGCCTCGCGATCAGTGCCACGGTGGAAGATCTGCCCACGAGTTTGGGATTCCAGACCGCCATTGGCCCGCGTGTCTATATCTCCCAAGAGGCACTGACCCGCGCCGAACTCTTGGGCTTCGGAAGCTTGGCAGAGTATGAGACCTACTTGCGCATGCCGGACCGCGAGGCTCGTGAGACTTTTCGAACGCGTTACGAGGAGGTATTAGAGGCGACCAAGGTCCGCTTCTTCTTGGCTGAGGAACAAGCACAGTCACTATCGAACGGGATTCGCTTCTTGGGCCGCTTTTTAGCCCTCGTCGGGCTCGCAGCTTTGTTGCTTGGCGGAATCGGCGTAGCGAGTGCGATCCACGTCTTTGCTCGGGACAAACGGACCGAGGCGGCGGTGCTGCGTTGCATTGGGGTCGGGCAATGGACCGCCTTCATCGCTTATTTGATCCAGGCTTCCGCCTTGGGCCTGCTCGGGGCTTTCGGGGGCGTAGTGGTGGGGGTCGCCGTACAGCAGGTACTCCCGTTCGTCCTCGGTGATGTCCTGCCCGTCGATGTGACCACGCGCTTCTCGTTCACATCCGCTGCTGCCGGGCTGGGAATCGGCGTGTGGGTGGCCTTCATCTTCGCCGTCATCCCGCTGCTCCAGATCAGGAACGTCCCGCCGCTCCAGGCGATCCGACAAGATTTCGAGCCGGAGCGGAATCGTCTGGACCCCTTCACACTCGCGGCCTACGGCTTCCTGGCTGCCAGCGTTGTGGCGTTGTGCGTTCTGGAGGCACCCGAGCCCGCGCTCGGTCTCGGATTCGCGGGGGCCCTCACGGCGGTCGTCGGACTCCTCACTGGAGTCGGATGGGTCATGATGCGAGCCACTCGGCGCTTCTTCCCACGCCGGGCGTCGTACCCCGTGCGCCAGGGCGTCTCCAATCTATTCCGGCCCCAGAATCAAACGATCGCCGTTACCCTCGCGCTCGGCTTCGGAGCATTCGTGATTGGGACCGTGGTCGAAGTGGAGGGGAATCTGCGTAAAGACCTCACCCTGTCTTTCGGAGGGGGACAACCGAACCTGCTCTTCTTCGATATCCAGAAGGACCAGGTCGAGGGTATCGTGAACCTTTTGCCGGAAGATGCTCGCGCGGGAGCCGACGTGGCCCCTCTGGTGTCCGCCAGAATCGTGGGCATCAACGGGCAGACGAATGACGAGTTACGTGCGGATTCAGTCCGTGAGGATCGGCCGGACGCTTGGGCTCTGCGCAGACAGTATCGGAACACGTATCGAGAGCGACTCGGACGAGCAGAGGAGTTGATCTCCGGGCGCTGGTGGGACGGCACGCCCGGAAGTGAAGACGGCACACGTGTGGACGCGGGAGATCTCACGCGTGTGTCGCTCGAGTCCGAAGTGGCCGAAGGTCTCAAGGTTGGACTTGGAGACACCATTCAGTGGGAGGTGTCCGGCGTCCCGATCTCCGCCGTGGTCACGAGCATCCGCACCGTCGATTGGGGCCAGATGGAGCCGAACTTCTATGCCATCTTCGAGCCCGGTGGGCTGGAAGACGCACCACAAACGGCGATCATGGTGGCGCGCCTCCCCGACCCAGAGGCACGAGCCTCGGTGCAGCGAGACCTAGTGACGGCCTTTCCAAATGTGTCGGCTCTCGACTTCTCGAGAGTTCAGGAAGCCATCGACTCGGTTCTGTCCAAGGTTCGGCAGGCCGTAGCGTTCCTTGGTCTCTTCTCCGCCATCGCCGGTATGGTCGTGCTCGTGGGGGCGTTGGCCTCGTCACGGGCGCAACGCCTTCGAGAGGGGGCGCTGCTCAAGACACTAGGTGCGAGCAAACGCCAAGTGCTGACGGTGCTCTTCTCCGAGTATCTCGCGTTGGGGACCCTGGCGACGGCGAGCGGGCTGCTTCTCGCCGCTGTGAGTGCCGCGATTGTGATGCCGCTCGTCTTCGAGATCGATTACAGCCCTCGATTCGTCGCACTGAGCGGAATTTGGCTCGCGGTGACGGGGCTCACTGTGGTGGTAGGGCTGCTCGGATCACGAAACCTACTGGGCAGGCCACCACTCGCGGTGCTCCGTGACGCGCCCGAATAGGATTGGACACGTCAAGTGGAGGAAGTCAGACTCTCTTTTGGCACCTTGAGCGTCGACTGATGATGGCACGCTTCACAAATGATCGCATGCGGCGCGCGCAGTCGGGTCTGCTTGGACGTCATTGGACTGCCACATTTGGGACACTCCGCACCTTCGAGTGACACCAGCGTGCAATCCTCAGAGAATCTGCGGCGGGCGAGAATGCCTCCCACCACGAGGGCCCCGATGGGCCACGGGGCATGGGGTGGCAGTATGGCCACGACCGGTGCAACGACAAGGGAGACACCCATGATTTGGACGGCTCCTCTTACTCTCCACTGTTTGGAGCGCGGCTTGATCCGAACCGTGATCTCATCGGGCGGAAAGCCGAACAGGACCAGACGCGCCGCCACTTCGAGCGTATCTGATTTTGGGGCAGGGGTGCGCGAGTCAATCACTGGCATTCGGGTACGTCGCGGGAAGTCGGGCCGAAATATATCTTGCGGGGTCATGTTCTTGAACCCGTTTGCACCCCCCAGGTGACTGAGACCGCGACCCAGATCGCTCCCGGGTCGGCAACCCTTTCTCGGGACCTCTCCTAGTTCCTGATCGAACTTTCGATCGGGGTGCATCGATATGCGATGTACCCTCCGGGACACCCGTCGCTGGATCCAGTGGTGGGGAGCGTCATCGCCCGCTTAGCCGTGCTCCTGGGTGAGCGGCGTAGGCTCCCTATTGGAGTCGCCGCAAAACAACGCGTGATCGAGCGCATGATCACGGACCAGGACCACCCGGTGCTCTCCGACCTGGCCACGCGACTCCACTTTGCCGAGGACGGTGACGAGCGTAGCACCCCGAGTGAGTCAGGCTAGAGGTCGGCAGCAAACTCTTTCAGTTTGGCTCCGGCCGCTTGCAGGGTCTCGATCTGTTTGCAGAAGACGAAGCGCACGAAACGGCGGCCGCGCTCCGGCTGGCTGAAGAAGCTGGAGCCAGGTACCGGCGCTACACCTCCCTCGCTGGCCAGACGTTTCGAGAAGACGACATCGTCTTCATCGGAGAGGTCACTGAAGTCCGCGAGCACATAGTAGGCCCCTTGTGGAGGGGCACACTTGAAGCCGGCCTCACGGAGTGCGTCAACCAGGACACTTCGACGGGCTCGGTATCCTTCGACCATGCCTTCGTAGTATTCGGGCCCCAACTCTCGGATGCCGACGGCACAGGCTTCTTGCAACGGAGCCGGGGCGCCCACGGTCAAGAAGTCGTGGACCTTCCGGATTGCGACCGACAGGTCAGGCGGTGCGATGATCGTTCCGACGCGCCACCCCGTGACACTGAAGGTCTTGGACAGCCCGCTGATCACGATGGTGCGCTCCCGCATCCCCTCGAACGTGGCGAGCACGTGATGTTCTCCCTCGTACAGGATGTGCTCATAGATCTCGTCAGTGATGGCCAGTATGTCGTGCTCTCGGCAGACATCAGCAACCGCCTGGAGTTCTTCTCGATCGAAGACACGCCCGGTGGGGTTGTTCGGTGTGTTCAGCACTATGGCACGTGTCTTTTCGGTCACAACACTTTCGAGATGAGCACGATCGAGGCGGTACTCGGGAGCCTCCAGTGGCAGGAAGACCGGCTTGGCCTGACTGAGCACGGCGTCCGGACCGTAGTTCTCGTAGAAGGGCTCCAGCACGATGACTTCGTCCCCTGGATTTACCGTCGCGAGCATGACCGCAGCCATGGCCTCGGTAGCCCCGCACGTCACGGTAATCTCCCGCTCCGTATCGACATCCATCCCGTAGAATGCCCCATATTTCTCCGCCAAGGCGTGACGCAAATTGGAGGTGCCCCATGTGATGGCGTATTGGTTCACATCAGCACGGATCGCGGCACAGGCAGCTTCTTTGATGAGCTCCGGAGCGGGAAAATCTGGAAACCCCTGTGCGAGATTGATCGAATCATGCTCGCGCGCCACTCGCGTCATCTCACGGATCACGGACTCTGTGAACGAGTGCGTGCGCGTAGCGGTGCGGATGCTGGACGACGTCATAAGGCAGGCTGCTCAGCTTGGGTCGCTATGGTTTTGAGGTCGTCAAGACAACGACCCATCGCTTCGACGATGTCAGGATCGAATGCTTCTCCTGAGTCGTCCTGAATAGACCGCACGGCAACGTCCCATGGGTGGGCCGCGCGATGGGCGCGTGGGTGAATCATGGCGTCCAATGCATCGCACACTGCGGCAATGCGAGCCGCCACAGGGATGGTGTGGCCCGCGAGTCCGTCCGGGTAGCCACGCCCGTCCCAACGTTCGTGGTGCCAACCCACAACACTGAGCGCGACTTCGGCGTCGATGAGCGGCTGGAGCACCTGTCGGCCGATCGTCGGGTGGCGCTCGATGGACTCGCGCTCATGCAAAGCAAGCGCATCTGGTTTGTTCAGGATGCGATCCGCGAGGCCGAGCTTTCCAATGTCCTTGAGGCGACACCCTAATTCGAGCCCGGCCCGGTCGATTTCCGTCCCCTCCGGATCCAACTCTTCCGCCAAGCGGAGAGCGAGCGTCCCGACCCTCGCTGAGTGATTTTCGGTGAACGGGTCGCGTGCCTCGGCTGCACGTACCAAAGAAGCGGCGCCCTCCAATACAGCCTGGCGTGCCTCAGAATCTCGGGCGCGCGCTTCCTTGGACAGATCGGCGGAAGACCCGCGACGTTCAAGGATTCGGGCGCGCCGAGCGAGAGAGTCCATCAAGTGCTGCCGGAGCTCCGGCATGCCGAACGGCTTGAACAGATAACAATCCGCTCCTGCGCTGAGCGCTTCTGCAGCAACCGTCGCATCGTGCAGGCCGGTGATCACCACGATCTGCGTCTGGGGCCAGCGCGACTTTGCAGCCGCGACCAATTCGATCCCGGATTGACCCGGAAGACGAAGGTCCGTGATGACTACATCGTATTCGGTCACGAGCTGATCGAGGCCGGTGACGACATCGACCGCTTCATCTACATAAAAGCCCTCACGCTCCAGATAGTTGGTGATGAGGCTGCGGACCTGATCATCGTCTTCCACAACGAGCACCCGTCTGTCCTGTCCGAAGCCGGTGATCTGATGCGGCAGCAGAGTCAGAGGTGGTCTGGACTTCCCCATGTCCTGCCCAGCCCGCGGGTAGTCCTGTGGTTCCGCTCCTAGTGCCTCCAGCACCCCTTGCAGTGCGTCCGGGGAGGGTTGCACCACGCCCATCATCGCCTTTCCGAAGACACGCACACAGTTCCGGCCGTCGTGTTTCGCCTGATAGAGCGCATGGTCCGCGGCGGCGAGCAACTCGTCAGACGAACGCATGCTCGGGTGGTACGTGGCAACGCCAGCACTCACAGTCAGTCGGCCACCTCCATCCATATTTTTCTTTGCCAGCACCGAGCGTATGCGGTCGGCAAAAATCAACGCACCTTCGGTATCGGTCGAAGTCAGGACCGAGACGAACTCCTCACCGCCGAAACGGGCGGAGAGGTCCATCCGGCGCGTCAGGACTTCAAGAATCTCACCAAACGCCGTCAGTGCCGAATCGCCCATCGGATGGCCGTAGGTGTCGTTGTACTCCTTGAAGTTATCCAGGTCGAGGAGCACGAGTGACAACTGGCGACCACGTTCCGCAGCTGCGAATTCATTTTCTAAGAAAAGACGCGCGTGACGCCGATTGGGCAGGCGAGTGAGGATGTCTGTGAAAGCCATGTCCTCAACTTCAGCGTGGTCCTGGTGGAAATTCTCAGCGAGCCACCCAATTCCCAGCGCGATCACGACATACGCCACAACGACGCCGAGCAGCATGTCTGGTACGGTGCGCCCCATGAACAGGGCCGCAGCTTGCGTGACGGACAATGTCGCCACGCCCAACGCGAGTGCAGTAGCAATGCCCCTCCACGCCCGATAGTACCCGAGTACGAACGCGGGCAGCAGGGCCGTAAGCCATAAGAGCGCTCCGTGTTCCCCGAGTTGTTCCGGGAATTGGAGTGCGCCTAGGACCGGGACGGCCAGAGCAGCTGTTGAAAGAACGAGGGCGCCGGGGGGGACGGTCCGGCCATGAAGATCGAGTGCCATCACTGGAAAGTGCAGGCGCTTGCCAGCGAGGGTCAACAGCACCGTTCCACTTCGTCCCACAGCGACCGAGCCGGTAGGCATCGAGCGAAGCCTACCCTCTACCTCGCCCAGCGGTCTGTCATGCACCGAAATCGACTGATTTCCTTGCTAATACGCAGCGGTTCGGTCACCTCACTTGAAGAAATACCGCCGGAAGCCGAGCCGATGGACATCGAGCCCCAGGAGGCCGGACTCACCCCCCTCCGTGGCCGAGACTGGCACCGAAGCCAGGATCTCAGGGAAACCGCGTTCGCCGCCGACCTGTCTCGCCTAGTCGGGGAGTAGAACACGTGAGTGTGGTCGACACGGACGACCAAGAGCCAGCAGCGGTGCTGTCAGTCCCGACTCCAACGGCGGGCCTCGAGCGGAGCCAAGAGCAAATCTCGGCGCCGCCTGTTCCGGTGGTATCCCCAGGACGCCCGGAGATCTTCACCGCGGAGATCAAGTACGAACCAGGCTCTGGATCGAGCAGCTCTTTCGATCGCGGATGTCTACCGCTTCACTCCGGCGAAGAACCGTAACCAAGCGGTGCCTGTAGGGGTGAGTTTTCCCATCACCTTCCAGGTCCGCTAAGAGCTAGATCCTAACGGAGCCCGCCCCGAAAGAGATCGACTTCGAATCCGCCCTCGTGCTTTCCCGGCGCGGGGGCCGATTTCCTTTTGGGCTTGGGTAGCCCGCTCCTTCGTTCGGGCCTAATCTGGTGGGCCCAGCCACCAGGCTCGGCGTACGTTTTTCCAGTCAGGAGCAATTCATGAGGACCGGTCGTTTACTCGTCTTCTTTTCGCTGGTCGCAGTGGCCGCCCCACTCTCTGGCCAGTCCACCGACGCATTCGCCTCAATGCAGGCCCGTGAGATTGGCCCCGCAGGAATGAGCGGGCGTGTATCGGACGTCGAGGTGGTCCTCTCGGACCCCAACATCGTGTATGTCGGGGGCTCGACCGGCGGGCTCTTCAAGTCCGTGGACGGGGGCATCACCTGGGACCCGATCTTCGACGAGCAGAATACGCTCGGAATCGGCTCCGTTGCTGTGTTCCAGCCGAATCCGGATATCGTTTGGGCGGGAACCGGGGAAGGCAACCCACGCAATAGTGCGGGTGTAGGGCGGGGCCTCTTCAAGTCGATCGATGGGGGACGGAACTGGAAATCGATGGGACTGGAGCGCTCCGAGCGCATCCATCGGATCCTGACACACCCCACCGACCCGGACGTCGTCTACGTGGGCGTTCTGGGCCCCGCCTGGTCTGACGGCCAGGAGCGCGGTGTTTACCGCACACGTGACGGCGGGCGCTCGTGGGATCGCGTCCTCTGGCAGAACCAGCGTACGGGCGTGTCCGAGATGGTCATGGACCCGTCGAATCCCGACAAGATCTTCGCGGCCATGTGGGACTTCAGGCGCGATCCATGGTTCCTGACCTCGGGTGGTGAAGGCTCCGGCCTCTTCGTGACCCATAATGGTGGGGACACGTGGCGCCAGGTCTCCGCCGACGACGGGATCCCCTCGGGGGACCTCGGGCGTATTGGTCTGGCGATTGCACCGTCCAATCCGAACGTCGTTTATGCACTCATCGAGGCGGAGAAGTCGGCGCTCGTCCGCTCGGACGATGGTGGGGTCACTTGGAATACGATCTCCGACCAACCCGGAGTGAACCCGCGCCCGTTCTACTACTCTGACCTGCGCATTGACCCTACCAACGAAAACCGGCTGTATCGGTTGCAGTCAGCGATCGAGGTCAGTGAAGACCAGGGCCGCAACTGGAAAACGGTGGTTCCGAGCGGGATCATCCACGGGGATGTGCACGAGTTATGGATCGATCCGGCAGATTCGCGCCGCATGATCCTGGGAGAGGACGGCGGCATCGCGTTCACCTACGACCGCGGCGAGCACTGGCGCTTCGTGGAAAACCTCGGTTTGGCGCAGTTCTACCATATCAGCGTCGATAACGACACGCCGTTCAACATCTACGGCGGGCTCCAGGACAACGGCTCGTGGTACGGGCCGAGCACCGTCTGGGAGAACAAGGGCATCCTGAACGCTCACTGGCGCCGCGTAGGAGGCGGTGACGGGTTCAGCGTGATGACGGATTGGTCCGACCCGGACAACTTCGGATACTCGATGTCTCAGGGCGGGAACCTCTCCCACTTCGACAAGAACACCGGGGCCCGGCGCAGCATCCAACCAGTGCATCCGGACGGGGCTGACTTGCGCTTCAACTGGAACGCTGGCCTCACGTACGATCCGCAGAATTTGAGCGTGATTTACCTGGGCAGTCAGTTCCTCCACCGTAGCGCGGATCAAGGACGGAGTTGGGAGATCATCTCACCCGACCTGACCACGGATGACCCGGCCAAGCAGCGGGCCTACGAGAGTGGCGGACTTACCACGGACGCGTCGGGTGCAGAAATGCACACCACGATCATCTCCATCGCACCCAGTCACCTCGAATCGGGTGTCATCTGGGTCGGGACGGACGACGGAAACGTGCAGATCACGCGTGACGGCGGGGCCACCTGGACCAACGTCCGAGATAACGTGGTCGGGCTTCCTCACGGGATCTGGGTTCCCGACGTGCAGCCCTCGAAGCATGTGGAGGGCAGGGCCTATCTTGTCGCAGAAGATCACCGACGCGGGGACTGGACCCCCCGTGTCTATGTGACTGAAGACTACGGTGCGACGTGGACGTCACTGGGCAGCCCCGATATCGATGCCTTCGTGCATGCCATCGAAGAGGATCCCGAGAATCCGAACCTGCTTTTCCTCGGAACCGAGTTCGGGCTGCGCATGAGCTTAGACCGCGGAAGTAGTTGGGAGAGTTATACTTCGGGCGTCCCGGCAGTCCCCATTCGGGACCTCGTGGTGCACCCGCGCGATGCAGACTTAGTGCTAGGAACCCACGGGCGGGCGTTGATCGTCCTGGATGACATCCGGCCCCTACGGGAGTTGTCCGAGGACCCGTCGATTCGTTCGACGGCAGTGCACGCCTTCGCTCCGCCGCCCGCGTACGACGTAACCATCGCGGAGGCGATCGGATACAGATCCACCGGCCACGCCATGCAGCAGGCCGAAACCAGGCCTAACGGGGCCATCCTCACGTTCTGGGCAGCAGATGCAGGAAGGGCTTCCGTAGAGATCACAGACGGAGACGGAGCACTCGTGTTCTCCCGTTCCGTTCCTGCGGACGAGGGCACCAATCGCTGGGTTTGGAACCTCCGCCCAGGCGGAGATGCCGACGAGAGCATGTTCCCACGCCAAATGACCGTCTTTCCAGGCACCTATGAGGTCGCGGTGAGCATGGACGGCCTCACTTCCTCCACGATGTTGGAAGTACGCAGTGATCCTCGTGACCCACCTGCAACGGCGGATCTGGTCGCCAAGCGCGATGCCCTGATCGACATGAACGCGGTTGGGGCGCGGGTGAACGATGCCAGGCTGGAGTTGAGCCAGGTGATCCAGCGGGTCGCCACCGTACTCGAGACCCTAGAGGACGACGCAGATGACCTGATGGACCAGGGTCGAGAATTGCAGGACGCACTCATGAGTCTCAATCAGCGGCTCTTCACCGGCCCGGAATGCCAGGGCATGTGTCCACGCGGAGCCACGGTCGCAGCAGCCGTTGGCAGCCCGATTGGCCGGATCATGGGCGGGGATGGAGCACCGTCAGAGAACACGCGCCATATGATGGACCGGGCGAGAGAAGCCGCAGACACCATCGAGCGCGAATTGGCCAGCATCATGGCGGGTGGGATAGCCGACTACCGAGCGGAGCTACAAGCGGCCGGATACACCCCGTTCGGGAGCGGCCGATGACCGCCCGGGTCTTGAGGATCCTGCTTGTGGCGATTGCGGCGGTCTTGGCGCCGTGTGTAGGCGCAGCGCAGGAGCAGGTGAAGATTTTTATCTCGGTCGACATGGAAGGCATCGGTGGAATCGGTACCGGTGCGATGGCGTCCTCGGGCGGGAAGGACTACGCGACCGGCCGGCAACTCATGACCGCTGAGGTCAACACGGTCATTGAGGAGATCTTCGCGCGGGACCCAGGTGCGGAAATCTTGGTCAACGACTCACACGGTGACATGCAGAACCTGCTTCACACCCAACTCGATCCACGGGTGACGTACATCCAGGGGTCGATCAAGCCGCTCGGAATGGTCCAAGGCCTCGATGCATCGTTCGACGGGGCCATCTTCATCGGATATCACGCGAAGGCAGGTGACCCAGACGGATTCCTCGCCCACACGGGAACAGGATCCGTGAAAGGCCTGTGGCTGAACGACATCGAGGTCGGCGAGGGTGGGATGAATGCCGCTTTCGCTGGGAGTCACGGAGTGCCCGTCCTCCTCGCGTCAGGCGATTCCGCTGCTGCGGCTGAACTGAGTGCGCTGCTCGGAGCAGAGACTGTTACGACGAAGACTGCCGAGACACCGGCGTCCGCTCGACTCATCCACCCGGAGGTTGTGAGGGAACGCCTTCGCGAAGGGGTGAAGACTGCCCTCGAACGTCTCGACAACGACGGCTATGAAGTATTCGACGTGGGCGACCCTGTGGTCCTCCGCATGCGGTTCACATCCACGCTGCATGTGGACGTGCTCCAGTCGATTCCTGGGGTAAAGAAGCTGGACGGGTATACCATCGAGTACTCCGCTCGCAGCGCAAGCGAAGCGTACCGTCTGATCCGCCTCATGTATCGCTTCGTCAGTGTCTAACCCAACCGAAAGGCCGCCTTCGTCATGATGCGCAACGCGCTGTTGTGGGCTTCCACAAACCCGTTCCTCGCCGAGCGACTCCCCCAATACGGATTCGTGAAGCGCGCCACAGAACGATTCATGCCAGGCGAAGGCTTGAACGATGCCCTCGGTGAGGCGAGCACGCTTGAAGCGACAGGGGCAAATACCACCGTCACGCTTCTCGGCGAGAACCTCGCATCCGTGGACGAAGCAGACGGAGTCGTCGAGCACTACCTCGACGTACTGGGCGAGATCAAGTCGAAGAAGCTCAGCACGGAGGTCTCCATCAAGCCGACCCAGCTCGGCCTAGATTTCGGGGCCAACGGGGCTCAGGAGCGCCTGGATACGCTGATCAGCGCCACGGATTCGTTGGTCTGGATCGACATGGAGGGCTCTGACTACGTCGATGCGACCCTCGACATGTTCAAGGCCTCTCGCGCGAAACACGAGAACGTGGGTCTATGCATCCAATCGTACCTGCACCGCACAAAGGGAGACCTGGAAGAACTGCTCCCACTCGATCCGTCGATCCGACTGGTAAAGGGTGCGTACAACGAACCGGAGAGTGTCGCGTTCCCTCGGAAGACCGATGTGGATCAAAATTTCATTCGGTTGACCAGTATGCTTTTGCGGGCAAAAGCCAACGGGGGGAGGGGGAGACCGGTGTTGGGCACCCACGACCCCAGAATGATCGGCGAGGCCAACCGAATGGCGTATGAGCTGGATCTGGAGAAGGACGCACACGAGTTCGCCATGCTGTACGGCATCACGCGAGGAGAACAGGAGCGCTTGGTGCGGGACGGGCGCGCACTCCGCGTCCTCATCAGCTACGGGTCGGCCTGGTTCCCTTGGTACATGCGACGCCTCGCGGAACGACCAGCGAACGTCTGGTTCGTGATGAAGCAGCTCGTCCGGTAGTGACCCCTACAGAGGCCTCCGGAAACCCGCCGGGCCTCGTCGACGACGATCCGAAGCGATGGCGCATGCTCGGCCTCGTCTCGGCTGGCATGCTCCTGTCTCTATCTGCCTGGATGACCGCCACAGCTGTGGGCCCAGAGCTTCAGCTGCGTTGGGGTTTGTCGTCCACTCAGGTGGGGTGGCTCACTACGGTGGTCCAGCTCGGCTTTGTGATCGGAACGGCCGCAGGGGCGCTCTTCAACCTCGCGGACATTGTTTCGAATCGGGCCTATTTCACAATATCCGCAGCACTCGCGGCCTCGGCTAATGCCGCTTTGTTGGTCGTTCCATCCTACGAAGCTGCGCTGGCCGCCAGGTTCGCCACAGGGATCTTCCTGGCCGGTGTATATCCACCAGGCATGAAAATGATCTCCACCTGGTTCCGGTCTGCCCGTGGCTTCGCGATCGGGACGGTCGTGGGTGCGCTCACGGTGGGGAAGGCTACGCCGTATCTCTTGAAAGCCATCGGCGGCCCGAGTGTGGAGGCGGTTGTCGGGGGCGCGTCCCTCGCTGGACTGCTCGCGGCCTTGATCATCGGCGTCGGCTACCGTGAGGGGCCTTATCCGTTTCCGGTCCGAGCCTTTGAGTGGAGCCGTGTACTGCGCCTCCTGAGGCACAGAGAGACCATGCTCGCCACCGGTGGCTACTTGGGGCATATGTGGGAGCTGTATGCCATGTGGACATGGATCTCCGTATTTCTCGCGGTAGCGGCCACCGACCAGGTCAACCACGTATGGGTTGAGCTGGCCTCATTCGGTGCGATCGCTTTTGGGGGACTCGGGTGCGTGTGGGGTGGAATGGCGGCAGATCGGATCGGGCGCCACAAGGTCGTGAACCTGGCCATGACGATCAGTGGTGTGTGTTGTGTCGCCGTCGGGTTCGCCTTTTCGGCACCGTTCCCCGTCCTGGTTGCCTTAACCTGGGTGTGGGGCTTTTTCGTCGTGGCAGACTCGGCGCAATTCAGTGCGATGGTGACAGAAGTGGCTCCGCCCGAATCCGTGGGGACCGCCCTCATGCTGCAAACGTCGCTGGGCTTCCTGTTGACCATGGTCACCATGCAAGCCGTTCCGATATTGGCCGAGGCGGTGCAATGGCGGTGGGCCTTCGCCTTCTTGGCGCTCGGGCCCGTCGCGGGCATTGCCAGCATCGTTCGCCTGGCCCGGGTTCATTCTCTAGATTCGACTTCTGTCAAAACGTGATTCAACTGAGGCCCATATGCGGCGCGCGTCTTTTCTTCTGCTCGTGTTCGACACCTTTGCGGGTGCGACACCCCTAGAGATCCCATAGTCAACGCCGTCACGGGCTGGCTTTTGTTCGCGGCCCTGATCGCCTCTTGGGGGGCGATCACGGGCCGCTTCTTCGTGGTGCCACGGGCACCCGTGGAGTCTCGCGACCATCTCACCGCAGTCGCTCGCCGAATGGGCTCGACCGCGGCGTTGTTGCTGCCTGTTGCGATGGGCCTCGTCTTCTACCGACAGTTGATCGAGTTCCGGGATCCCTTCGCTACGTGGACCGAGGACGCGAACCTGTTGGTCCGCCAGACCGCCTGGGGACAGCTATGGTTGTGGGGGGTGGCCGGATCGTTGGCGACTCCCGTGCTCTTCCTCGCATCAGCGACCGGTACATCCTCCAGCGCCCTGCGCCGGGCCGCTTGGTGGCCCACGGCGATCGTCGTCCTCCTGATGTGCGCTTTTCCAGCATACAGTGGACACGCGGCGGGAACTGATACCCTGCGGGTGTTGTCTCTCCCGGCGGATGTCATCCATGTGCTGGCCGCCGGGAGTTGGGTCGGGGGGCTCCTGTTCGTGATTCTGGCCGAGCGTGCGTTGCTTCCCACACTCGTCCCTCTTTTCTCTCCGATCGCACTCGCGTCGGTGGCGGCGTTGATCGTCACCGGGACCATTGGCTCCTGGCTTCACCTCGACTCGCTCGCAGCACTCGGGTCCACCTCGTACGGCCGCCTCCTCCTGCTGAAGATCGGACTCGTACTCGGGGTCTTGGCGCTGGGAGCGATCAACTGGAAGAAGCTCACGCCCCGCTTGCGAGAAGCAGGCGGTCCCGCCGAACTTCGGCGAGCTGCGACATTCGAACTCTTGCTCGCACATGTCGTCATCCTGATCACCGCTCTGCTCGTGCGCACCTCGCCGCTACACGACTGGTCCTGGTCCAACATAGGTCACTAAAGAATGCTGCATCTCCTCATCGCACTCGGCCTCGTACTTGGGCTCGGAACGGGGCTGTTGGCCGCCGCAACCGGATCGGACTTCCTCATGGCGATCGCCACGGGGTCGGCGCCCTTGGGCACTGTGTTCATGAACGCCATCCGAATGGTGGTGATTCCTCTGGTGATGGCAGTCATCTTCACCGGCGTAGCAGGGCTGGGTGATCCTCGGAAGCTCGGGAAACTGGGCGGCCTGACGCTCGGCTTCTATTGGTTGTCACTGATCCCGGCGATCGCCGTCGGTATGGCGACCACAGCGTTTATGCTTCGGTTCGCACCTGCACTCCCAGTGCCCGCCACCACGGTGCAGTCGGTGCCGGAGCTCCCTGGCATCGTGGACTTTCTGGTGAGTCTGGTCCCGAGCAATCCGTTCGCGGCGGCGAGTTCGGGGCAGCTCTTACCGCTCATCGTGTTCACAGCGCTCCTCGCGGCCGCTACGGGTGCGCTAGAGGCGAAGCATAGGGACACGCTGATCGAGTTCGCTGAGGCCACGAGCGAGGCGCTCATCAAATTGGTCTGGTGGATCCTCTGGACGGCTCCGATCGGTGTATTCGGACTCGCCGCTCCGGTGACTGCGCAGCTCGGGTGGGGTCTCATCCAGAGCCTGGCGATCTTCATCGCGAGCGTGGTGATCGCGTTGGCACTGTACTTCGGCCTGTTAATGGTTCCGCTCCTCAAGATCGTTGCTGGCATCGGACTCGGGCGCTTCATGAAGGGGATGTTTGGAGCGACATCAATCGGGTTCTCCACCACGAGCACCGTCGCCGCGCTCCCGGTAACCCTCGAGGAAGCCCGAAACAATTTGGGCGTCTCGGAGACTGTAGCCGACCTCGTGCTCCCCCTTGGAGCCTCGATGTACCGGCCCGGCAGTGCGCTCTTCCAGGGCTCTGCCATCGTATTCTTGGCCCACCTGTTCGAAGTGCCGTTCCCGTTGGCCGCGATGAGCGGAGCGCTCCTCGCCACGTTCCTGGTATCTCTGACTGTGGCCCCCGTGCCGTCTTCCAGCGTGGTCACACTCGCCCCGGCGTTGGATGCCGTCGGTATCCCGATAGCGGGGCTCGCTATTCTTTTGGGCGTCGACCGGATTCCCGACATGTTCCGCACCACGATCAACCTGTGGAGCCAGACTGCCTCAGCTGTACTCGTGGATAAGTGGGCGGGTGGCGGCGAAGTCGACGCTGGGGAGAGCGGCGAGACTGAGCCCGACTCTCAGGCTACTGCCTGACCGTGGCCGGTCGCCCGTGGGTTCTCTCCGAGACGACTTGGAGCGTTGTGCGCGAGTCACAGTACGACGTCGCGATCCTCCCATGGGGCGCGACTGAGGCGCACAACCTCCACCTGCCGTACGGCACGGATGTCTACGAGAGTGACGCCGTCGCCGCGGAGGCGGCGCGCTTGGCGTGGGAGCGGGGCGCCCGCCCCCTGGTGCTGCCAACTGTGCCCTTCGGAGCAAATGCGCAGCAGCTGGACATCCCCGGCACCATCAACATGCACCCATCGACGCAGATGGCGGTCCTTTTGGATGTGATCGAGAGCCTTGAAGTACAGGGCTTCGACAAGCTCTTGATTCTCAACGGTCACGGAGGGAACGACTTCAAGCAGATGGTCCGCGAAGCTCAAGTGTCCACCCCGGTCTTTCTAAGCACACTTTCGTGGTTCCGCTTACCCGACACCCAAGACCACTTCGACGCCGTGGACAACCACGCCGGGGAAATGGAAACCAGCCTGATGATGCACACCAATCCAGATCTGGTTCTGTCGTTGGATCAGGCAGGGCCAGGCCGCGCTCGCGAGTGGACGCTGGAGGCCATCAACGAAGGGTGGGCATGGGCCCCGCGCCGCTGGTCCGAGGTCACGGACGACACCGGTGTAACCCGGCCCTGGCGACGCCAGAAAAGGGTGTGGTCTTCTTTCAGCTCGTGACAGAGAAGATCGCTGGGTACCTCACGGAGTTGGCAGGCGCCGACCCGAACAACCTCTACGCCCGTCTCTAGGCCGCTTCGCTCCGGTGCGCTCTGATCTTCATTACGCCCAACGTCAGCACTGGGATGACGTACACGACGATAAACCCGATCGTGAGCGTGCCGTAGCCCTTGGCAATGAGGTCGATGAGCCCGAATCGGCTGATCACGGTGCCCAGCCCGAGAAGCCCAATCGCCACAGCCGGGCGCACCCAACGCGCCAGGTCTCCTGCACGGTCTGCCTGAAGGCCTGAGATCCGTTCGTTGAAGGCGTGGATCAAGCCAGCACCGGTTTCGACCAAGGTCCCGAACAGGATCAGCTGAAACGCCACTTGGAAGCTGCGGGAGCCGAGCACTTCAAGGAGAACGTTCGCGGGCACGGTAGCGTCCATAATCGCGGGGTACTGGCCGACTGTGGCCAGGAAGAACAAGAGCCCGGGGATCATCGCGATGGGGCCGGTGAGTGCCCCGGCGATGAACGTCTCTCTGCGCGTCTCGTGAAGCCGAAGGGCAGCGAGGACCGGGGGGATCACGGCCAAGTTGTATCCGGCGTAACTCAGCCCAGCCCATATCCAACCCGTACCGGCCGGCGTAGCCGTGAGGTTGGAGGTAATGGCACCACCGAAGCTCTGAAAGCACCAGATGAAGAAGATCATGTACACGGCGTAGAGCGCGAACGACCACGCCGTAAAGAACTTCTCGATCGTCTCATTCCCGCCGAAGACCAGCGCGCCGACCGCGATCATCACCGCGCCCACGCCAACCCAGTAGTTGAGACCGAACGTCTCCTCCATGATCGAACCAGACGCGGCAGCCACCACGGCGAGCACGATCAGTAGCAGCCCCACGTAACAGACCTCGAAAACCCACCAGCCACGGCCCAGCAATTTCTGAAAGAACCGTCGGTAGTCGTACGCGCCCCACATACGAGCAAGTTCGAACGTAGCCATGGACACTGCGCTGAAAATCAGCGTCGCGACGATGATCCCGAGCAGGCCGCCCATGGGGCCTTGGGAGAGAAAGAACTCGACGAGTTCCCGTCCGGTACCATAACCGCCAGCGATGATGACCGACTGGAAGATGAAACCTGGCAGGAGGTAGCGACGGAAGGCAGAGGATATGTCCATGACCGCGATCATACGCCCTCCCAGGTACACACAGCAATCACACCTTGACCCGCGCCCCGTGGCAGAAGATTGTCGCAGCTGACCTTTGCACCCCATTCGGATGGCTACTCCATGCGTAAGACTGCTCTGATCTGCATGCTCGCGCTCTCCTCCTTCTCGGGAGAGGTGTCCGGCCAAGGAACAGCACCCTTGTACGACATCGTCATCCGAGATGGACGTGTCCTCGATGGATCCGGGAATCCTTGGATCGCCGCTGACGTCGCCATCCAGACAGGCCGCATCGTCCGGATCGGTCATATCGAAGGAACCGGTCGCCGCGAGATCGATGCGACCGGGCTCTACGTGTCACCGGGCTTCATCGACATGATGGACCAGTCGGGTAGTGTTCTCCTGCGGAACGGGCTGGCTGAGAACAAGCTCCGCATGGGTGTGACATCAGCGATCGGGGGCGAGGGCGGGACACCGGTCGGAGTGGACGGCATCGAAGGATACTTCCGGAACCTGGAAGAGCAGGGCATTTCGATGAACTTCGGCTCCTACTTTTCTGAGACCCAGGCGAGGGTAGCCGTCCTTGGCAACGAGAATAGGGCGCCTACTGCGGCGGAGCTCGACGAGATGCGGGGCATCATGGCAAGCGCCATGCAGCAGGGGGTGATGGGTATGACCACTGCACTCATATACCCGCCTTCGTCCTTCGCCTCGACAGATGAGCTCGTCGAGATCGCGAAAGTCGCTGCGGACTACGGCGGCATCTATGCCAGTCACATTCGCGACGAGGGCCGGGGCCTGGTAGGTGCGGTGCAGGAGGCGATTGAGGTCGGTGAGCGAGGCGGCCTGCCCGTTGAGATCTTCCACTACAAGGGCGCCTACGAGCCCGGGTGGGGCACCGTGATCAAAGAGGCTGCGGTCGAGATCGAGGCCGCGCGGAGCCGAGGGGTGGATGTCGCGGCGGACATGTACCCCTATACCGCGGGCGGCTCGGGGCTCGAGGCGACGATCCCTTCGTGGGCCTTCGACGGAGGTATGGACTCTGTGCGGGCCCGGATCGGCCGCGACGACGTCCGTGACCGCATGAAGGGTGAGTTGGTCACCGGATACGAGGGTTGGTGGAACATCGTCGAAGCTGCGGGTGGCTGGGACGGTGTCGTCCTGGTCAACGCGCGCAACGACGAAAACGCCCACTTCGAGGGGAAGAGCATCACGCAGATCGCCCAGGAATGGGGAAAGGACCCTGCTGACGCCGCATGGGATTTGGTAGCCGCCGGCCAGGGGCGGGTGATGGCCATCTACCACATGATGAGCGAAGAAGACGTGAAGTGGGCACTCCAACGCCCTTGGACGAGCATCGGGAGTGACGCGGGTGCGGCCCTTACTCCCGGAAGCGCCGACGTCCTGGGTCTTCCACACCCCCGGAGCTACGGTACCTTCCCGCGCGTGCTCGGAAAGTACGTGCGGGACGAACAGGTCCTGACGTTGGCGGAAGCAGTGCGCAAGATGACTTCTTGGCCAGCCACTCGAATGCGCTTGGACCGACGCGGTGTCATCCGCGAGGGCGCCTGGGCGGACATCACGATCTTCGACCTCGATCGAGTATCCGATCAGGCGACGTACGACGAACCGGTACTGTTTCCGGTCGGGATCGAGTACGTGTTGGTAAACGGAGAGGTTGTAATCGAGGACGGAGGCACGCACACCGGGGCTCGTCCTGGACACGTTCTCTATGGACCTGGGAAAGGAAGCAATCGATGAAGTGCACCATGCTGACAAACATCGTTTCTGCAGTAGTCGTCGGCGCGGCGATGACTATGGCTGTGGAGGCCAGCGCCCAAATCGCGCCGCCGCCAAGGGAAGGGATCGTCAGGGTCGCTGCACGGCTGGAGCCGGAGATCAGGCGAGCGATGCTCGAGGGGAACATCCCATCGATGGTGATCGCGCTGACCGACCGGGAGGGCGAGCTGTGGAGCGCGGCATATGGTCAGTCGAACCTGTGGGCGCGCACTCCGGCATCCACCAACACGGTCTACCTCATCGGGTCCACATTCAAAGCACAGTCGACCGTGGCGCTCCTCCAGCAGATGGAGCAGGGGAAGTTTTTCCTTGACGACAAGGTGAGCGACTACCTGGAGGGACTCACCTTGCGGGGCGAGGACCCTGACAACCCCGTGACCTTCCGCCACATGCTGACTCACACCTCGGGTATGCCCGGCGATTTCGGTCCGCACCTCGTCTGGGGCGAAACCTCTCCACTCGCGCTGACCGAGTACCTCACGGACTCGCTACGTCTAGCAACGCCGCCTCAGCAAGCGGTGGTCTACTCGAACATGGCGTACTCGCTCGTGGCACACCTGGTCGAGAAATTCTCAGGCGTGCCCTACAAGCAGTACATCCGGGAGAACGTGTGGGGCGCTCTCGACATGGATCACACCGTGTTCGATCTCCCGCCTGAGATGGAGGAACGGATCTCGGTACCCTACGCGCCTGACCAGAACACCGGGCGGAACACCGCCACGGCGCGCCTGAAGGCCAACGTATGGCCGGCGGGCATCGTGTACGGGACGGTTCACAACCAGGCGAACTGGGTCCGCTTCAACTTGGGAGACGGAAGTTGGAACGGCCGCTCTGTGCTTCAGGAGTCCACGCTGGACCAGATGCACACGCTGCAGTACGAACAGTTCATCGGCCAGGGGCTGGGCGGTGGGTGGGGCTACGAAAATCCGGGGTACGGCCTCACCTGGTGGACATCCACCCGAGCAGGCGAGCGCTTCTTCGCCCACTCGGGGAGCCTGCCCGGCTACACAGCCTTCGCGTCTGGAAACAAGACGCGTGGATTCGGGGTTGCCTTCCTCACCAACGGAAACGCGGCTCATGTACACCTCGTTCGTTTGACGACTTTGGCTCTCGATCTGCTCGCAGAAGAGATGGGAGAGTCTCGCTAGACTGCTGACGCGGTCCACGAGAAAACCATGATTCAATCTCTACCAGAAAACTGGATCACCCTCATTGGGCTCCTGGCCATCTTGGTCGTGGCCTCGTGGCTCGGTGATCTCGCCACGACCCGCGTCTTTCGTGGAGTCGCCCGGAGGGTGGCCGGCCGAACCAAGTCGACTTGGGATGACCGGGTCATCGAACGAAACGTCATCGCGCGTATCGCCCACGTGGTACCGGCCGCGATCATGTACTTCGGCGTCGGTCCGGCCCTTGGGGTAACACCTGTCGAGGCAGCTGCTGCAACCGACCCGGACATTGTCCTGCTCTCTTGGACGCTCATTCGGCGTGTGAGCGCCGCGTTCATCGTGCTCACCGCGACGATGGCCCTCAGTTCACTGCTCGACGCGGCCAACGACATTTACACCGAGGCGTACTCGGAGTCGAACAGCCGGCCCATCAAAGGCTACCTGCAGGTGATCAGCCTGGTCGCATATCTCGCTGCGAGCATCGTGATCGTCTCGATCCTTGCCGACCGGAATCCCACTGTCTTCCTGTCCGGGCTCGGCGCGCTTACCGCCGTCCTCATGTTGGTCTTCAGAGACACGATCCTGTCTCTCGTTGCCAGTATTCAGATCATGTCGAACGACATCATCCGGATCGGCGACTGGGTCGAGATGCCCCAGGCCAACGCAGACGGTGACGTGATCGACATCGCACTGCACACGGTCAAGGTCCAAAACTGGGACAAGACGATTTCCGCCGTCCCAACGCACAGCTTCATAGGCGAGTCCTTCAAGAACTGGCGCGGCATGTCGGAGTCCGGCGGACGTCGGATCAAACGGGCCATCCATATCGATATGGGGTCGGTGCACTTCCTCGAAGACAGTGAAGTCGAACGTCTGTCACGGTATGAGGTGCTCCGCGAGTACATGGGCTCCAAGCGCTCCGAGCTGGACAGCTATCACGCGGAGCATGCCCCTGCAGACCCGGAGGTGATTCCCGAACAGCGGCGGCTCACGAACCTCGGGACGTTCCGAGCCTACGTCGTGAACTACTTGAGGGTCCACCCACAGACACACCGCGACATGACACTACTCGTTCGCCAACTGGCGTCGGGACCCCAGGGCATTCCCATCGAGATCTACTGCTTCTCGAACGATACCGAGTGGGGGAGCTACGAGGCATTCCAAGCAGACATCTTCGACCACTTGATCGCGATTCTCCCCGAGTTTGGCTTGAAGGCATTTCAGGAGCCGACGGGGGATGACTTCGCCGGGGCAGGTGGAAGCCGCTAAGCCGTGGATCTCAAACTTGGCCGCCGGCTGTCCGCAACTGATATCTCGTTTCTGCTGACCGAAGCCAGAAGCAGGACCATGCTGATCGCGGCGAAGCTCGCCCAAGAAGATCTTCGACTCCAGCACGACCCACTCATGAGCCCCATCGTCTGGGACTTGGGCCACAGCGGCCATTATGAGGAAGTCTGGCTCGGGGCGAACCTCGAGAGTGGTGACACCGGGTCTGAAGGGCTACGGGGCATCTAGAACCCCTTCGAAAACCCGCGCGCTGTTAGAGATTCGCTCCCACTCCCTAAGCTCAGCGAATGTTGGGACTGCCGTGCAGCCGTCTGCCGTATCGTGTTGGACAGCGTAGGAGAAATGGACCTACGCGTGAGCACCCCGCTGCTGGACGACGGGTTCGTCTTTACGATCCTGCAGACGCTTCAACTCAAGCAGGGCAGCGCTTACGAAGCACCTCGTCAGTTGGTGGCGCCTCAGGCGAGCCAAAGCTCTCCACCGCCTGGGACCAGGGTTCGTTTTCGGGTGGCTCCGTGGTCGTCGGCACCGATGATTGGTCAGCCACCTACGATAACGAACGCCCGGCGCCCCGCGTGAACCTGAACGTTCACAGACCCACTCAGCAGCTCCTGGGGGCCCAACTCTGCTCATAAAGGGAGTGTGCACCACCGAAGACGAGGCCGGCGGGTGAAACCGGACCGCCTGTGTCTGCAACGGGCCTACACATGCTCATCTACCCTCCCGCAGCAGACCACCCAACCCATCGAGGTCAGCATTACCGCCACTGATCACCACAACGACCGGACCGTTCGGATCAAGCGGGATCTTGCCCGCCAAAAGTGCCGCTATCCCTGCGGCACCCGCTGGCTCGGCCAGCAGCTTCGTACGCTCGAGTAATACCCGGAGTCCGGTGACGATCTCTGCGTCGCTCACGAGCATCACGCCCCGGGAATGCTCCTCGAGCAAGGCGTGGTTCAGCACCCCGGCCATTGGGGCGGCGAGGCCGTCCGCGATCGTCTCCACGGAGTCGAGATGAATAGCCTCTCCCGCAGCCAGGCTCCTG
The DNA here is from genome assembly GCA_029245345.1 of Longimicrobiales bacterium. NCBI lineage: Bacteria > Pseudomonadati > Gemmatimonadota > Longimicrobiia > Longimicrobiales > Longimicrobiales bacterium. The sequence goes on along the minus strand of JAQWPM010000016.1, from coordinate 10,228 downwards.
TGCATTCCCGGTGCCCCCTCTGGCTCGACGCCCCAAACCGCGATCCCAGGGCGGGTGGCCGCCACGGCTGCGGCGATCGACGACGACAGTCCGCCGCCACCCACGGGAACCACAATGGCCGCCACATCCGGCAAATCTTCTACGATTTCCAGCCCGCAACTCGCATGTCCCGCGACCACCTCTTCATCGTCGAACGGATGCACGAATGTCAGTCCCCTCTCGTCCGCGATCTCCAGGACATGGGCGAAGGCTGCTCGGGCATCACCATGGAGCACGACCTCGGCTCCGTACTCGCGACTCGCTCGCACTTTTGTAGGCGAGGCGTTTTCGGGCATCACGACGAGGCTGCTCACGCCAGCGGCGCTCGAAGCCCACGCGACCGCCTGGGCGTGGTTACCTGCAGAGATCGTGGCAACGCCTCTCGCCCGCTCCTCGTCCGACAGCATCAACAAGCGGTGCAGGGCGCCCCTCACCTTAAATGCGCCCGTTTTCTGGAGATTCTCGCACTTCAGGTACACGGGCGCGCCGATGCGATCCGAGAGGGTGCGTGATGGAAGAAGCGGCGTCCGATGGACGGACGATGCAATTCGTGCCCGCGCCTCTTCGAGGCGCTCCAGTGGGAAGCGTAGGGTAGTCATCGCTGGGATGATGACGTGGCCTCGCAGGACCCGCTACCCCATGGGCGCTTGAACCTGTGTGCGGATATCTCACTCCGAGTAGCGGTCCGAAGCGTTGGCCAGATACGCTGATACGGGTATAGTACCGCGCGAGTCCCACCCCAGGAGCGTCGATGTCGTCTGCCGAAGTCGTTCACCCGGTTACCCTGCGTTGCAGCTTCTGCGATACCAAGAACCGCGTCGATATGTCCAGAGCAGCACATCGTCCGGCCTGTGGCGGGTGTAGCAAGCCAATGCTCCTGGATCGTCCCGTGACTGTGACTCAAGACGACTTCGATGCCACGGTTCTCGGCGCTTCCGTTCCTGTCCTGGTGGACTTCTACGCCGACTGGTGCGGGCCCTGCAAGATGGTGGCTCCGCTCATGGATGAGATCGCACAGGCCCAATCGGGAAAGATGCTCGTAGTCAAAGTGGATACGGACAAAGCTCCTTTAGTAGCTGAGCGCTACGGTATCCGCAGCATCCCGACCGTGATCCTCTTCCAAGAGGGTGAAGAAATGGAACGGAGCGCCGGGTTCGAGCCGGAACGCGTTAGAGATTTCGCTGCAAAGGCCGTGGCATGAACAAGAAGATCCGGCACGACCAGATCCTCGACGCAATCAAGCAGCATCGGGTCACGAGCCAAGAGGCGCTCTGTGAGATCCTGCACGCGGAAGGCACCGATGTGACGCAAGCCACGGTGTCGCGGGATATCCGAGAGCTCAGACTTGTGAAAGTTCCCGGAGCCGATGGCACATCCCACTATTCCATGCCGGACGAATGGGAGAGCACGCCCTCGCTCCGTTCACTCCTGCCGACTCTGTTTCAGTCTGCAGATGGCGTAGATCACCTTCTGGTGATCCGTACAATGAAGGGAGCGGCCCAGACCGTTGCCGCCGGCATCGACTGGGAAGAGTGGCCTGAGGTCCTCGGCACCCTGGCGGGTGACGACACGGTCCTCATCATCCTGCGGTCCCATAAATCGCTCGAAAGTACCAAGGCGCGAATTGAGAAGATGGCATCCCGCTCGGGTTGACATCATGCATCGCGGATGCATATTTATGCTTCGTGGCTGACTCTTATGCCACCTTGATAATCGAATTGTTTGATGGGACCGGGGGCGGAAGCTCGGGGCATTGTGCCCCCTGACTCCTTGGCGGGAGGTAGTTGGTCTTTCGTCCCCCGGCCCTGATTTTCTAAACACCGGCGCTCAATCGAGCACCCGAGGAAAGTCTCATGAAGGTCGTTCTTGGTTACTCAGGTGGGCTCGACACCTCAGTTATCGTGCCATGGCTCAAAGAGACCTATAACGCCGAAGTGATCTGCATGGCCGGAAACGTGGGTCAGCAGGGCGGCCTGGATGGCCTCGAAGCAAAGGCCTACGCCACCGGCGCCAGCGGCTTCTACGGTGAGGACCTCCGCCAAGAGTTCGTCGAAGACTACGTATTCCCGACGCTCAAGATCGGGGCGGTCTACGGCCGTAAGTACTTGCTGGGCACAGCGATGGCCCGTCCGCTTCTCGGAAAACGTCAGGCTGAGGTCGCGCTTCAGGAAGGCGCCCAAGCACTGTCACACGGTTGCACAGGCAAGGGGAATGACCAGGTCCGCTTCGAGTTGGCATATGCGGCCCTTGCTCCCCAAATGAAAGTGATCGCGCCGTGGAGGGAATGGGACATAACCTCCCGTGAGGAAGCCTTGGCCTACGCCCACAAGCGGAAGATCCCGCTCGAGGGAGTCGATGAGACCAAGTTGTTCAGCCGAGACGAAAATCTCTGGCACATCTCACATGAAGGTGGTCCACTCGAGGATCCGGCCTTCGAGCCAGAGGAGTCCATGTTCCTGTGGACTCTGTCGCCCGAATTGGCTCCGGACACACCGGAATACGTGGAGATCGGATTCGATGCAGGCGTGCCCGTCTCGGTCAACGGTGAGGTCATGGGCGCTGTCGAGTTGTTGTCCACGCTGAATGAGATCGGTTCGCGCCATGGCGTGGGCAGAGCAGACATCGTGGAGAACCGGCTCGTAGGCATGAAGTCACGGGGCGTCTATGAGACGCCGGGTGGCACCATCCTCTACTCGGCCATCAAGGATCTCGAATCCATCACGATCGATCGGCGCGCAGAGGGCATGAAGGATGAGATGGCCCAGCGGTGGTCGGACATGCTCTACGAGGGTCGCTGGTGGACCACGGAGCGTGAGGCTCTTCAAGCGATGGCGGACGTGCTGTCCAAGAACGTGACAGGCTCCGTGAAGATGAAGCTCTTCAAGGGATCGTGCTGGGTCGCGTCCAGAAAAAGCCCGGTCTCTCTGTACCGTGAGGACCTCGCGAGCTTCGGGCATGCGGCGACATACGACCATTCGGACGCCGAAGGCTTCATTCGCCTCTTCGGGCTCCCGATCCGTGCAGCAGCTGGATTGGAAGCATTCAAGAAGCAGGCAGACCCTGAGGTCTCGCACATCATTGACGAAGTCATCGCGGCCGGCGCGGTTTAAGACCGTCCGACGACAGCGCTTGACCCACTGCCCAATTGGCGGCGGGCGCGCTAACGTCCCGTCATGAGCGATTCAACGACTGATCCGGACGGACCCGCCGCACTTTGGGGAGGGCGCTTCGAAGGCGGCATGGCGCCAGAAATGGTACCACTCAACCTCAGCCTCGGCATCGACCAGCGCCTGTGGCGCGAGGACCTCACGGGCAGCGCCGCCTGGGCTAGGGCGCTCGGGAAGGCGGCCGTCCTGACCGAGGACGAAGTAGGGTCCATCATTGACGGCCTAGCCGCGGTGGGTGTACGAATCGAAGCCGAGGGCTTCGATGGTGCCGCTGAAGAGGACATCCACTCGGTCGTTGAACGAATGTTGGGCGAGGCCGCCGGGGAGGTGGCCGGGAAGCTCCATACTGGACGTTCTCGGAACGATCAGAGCGCGACAGGCGTCCGCCTTTACGGTATGGCCGCCTGTGACCGGATCGAAGCCCACCTGATCGCTGTGTGCCGGGCACTGCAGGACTTGGCAGCCCGAGGAATCGACGTGGTCATGCCCGGCTATACACACATGCAGCAGGCTCAGCCGATTCGAGCAGCGCATTGGGCGCTCAGTCATCTCTTCGCATTTCTACGCGACGTTGATCGGATCCAAGCAGCTCGGCGGTCGGCTTCTGTGATGACCTTGGGTTCAGGCGCTATCGCGGGTTGCCCCTTCCCGATCGACCGGGAGGGCCTGCGTACGGAGTTGGGATTCGACCGGGTGAGCGAGAACTCGGTGGACGCGGTGGCTGACCGCGATTGGGTCTGTGACCTGACCTACGCCGGCGCCATGATCGGCGTGCACCTTTCTCGGCTCTCCGAAGACCTCGTGCTGTTCTCCAGCACTGAATTCGGCTTTGTCAGACTGTCGGACGGGTACAGCACGGGCTCGAGCCTCATGCCTCAGAAGAGGAATCCGGACGTGGCCGAGTTGGCCCGCGGGAAGTCGGGCAGGCTCGTGGGAAACCTCTCCACAATGTTGACGCTCTTGAAAGGCCTTCCTACGGGGTACAACCGCGATCTACAGGAAGACAAAGAGGCGCTATTCGACACCGTAGACACGTTGGACCTCACGCTCCCTGCGGTCGCGGGGGCGCTGGAGACTGCCGCCTTCGTGCCGGAACGGATGAGGACCGCCATGGACGCCCAACTCCTCGCGACGGATCTCGCCGACTATCTCGTTCGAAAAGGTGTTCCGTTCAGGACGACCCACGAAGTGGTGGGGCACTTGGTCCGAAAGGCTGAGACGACGGGCGTGTCCCTCTCTGAGCTGCCGATCGAGTCACTTCAAGCCGAACACGAATCTTTCGAGGCAGACGTCTCCGAAGTGTTCGATTGGGTTAGATCTGCGGACTCACGCGACAGCGACGGAGGCACGTCGCTCCGCGCCGTGCGCGAACAGTTGGATGAAGTCGCGGCCAGAATCGCGGGGCTGACCTAGGCCCGCACCGCTAGGCCGACGGCTCGGATCCTGCCATTGAGCGACCGGCTGCCTCGACAAATGGCCGAAGCGACGACATGAGCGCGTCAAACTCGGGGAAGTCGAGCGACTGTTCTCCGTCTGACGTAGCCGTTTCCGGGTCCGGGTGGACCTCGATCATGAGCCCATCGGCCCCAGCAGCGACTGCCGCGTAAGACAGGGGTGCCACGAGATGCCGCCGACCTCCAGCATGGGATGGGTCGGCAATAACTGGGAGGTGGGTCTCACGTTTGAGGACCGGGATGGCCGCCAAGTCGAATGTGTTCCGTGTGGCGGTCGTGAAGGTCCGGATGCCTCTCTCGCACAGGATCACATCCGTGTTGCCTTGGCTCATGACGTACTCAGCCGCCAAGAGCAGGTCCTTCACGGTGGCCGACATCCCACGCTTGAGAAGCACGGGACGCCTCAGGCGACCCACCTCGGTGAGGAGAGAGAAGTTCTGCATGTTCCGTGCACCGATCTGAAGCACATCCGCGTACGAAGCTACGAGTTCTACTTGCCGGGTATCCATGACCTCAGTGACGATCGGCAATCCGGTCTGCGCGCGTATTTCGGCGAGCATGGCCAGGCCTTCCTCTCCCATGCCCTGGAACGAGTAGGGGGAAGACCGAGGCTTGAAGGCACCCCCGCGTAAAGCCCGCGCACCGGCCGCGCGCACATGCTTGGCGGTGGTGCCCAACATGTCGCCGCTTTCGACTGAACAGGGTCCGGCGATCACGATGACCTCCGGGCCACCCATCCGTGCGTCTCCGATCGGCACTTCGGTTGGGGCCGCCGCAAAGTCATTCGAAGCCAACTTGTAGGGCTTCAGGACCTCGTGGACGGCGTCGACGCCAGGAATGCTCAAGAGCGGGACGTGGTGGAGAAGTGCCTCGTCTCCCACACACCCGATGATCGTGCGGTGCTCGCCGATTGAAATGTGCGTACGGAGACCCATGGACTCGACCCGTTCACGGATGTGGTCGATTTCGTCTTGGGTTACGCCTTTATGGGTAACGATGATCATGGTGTGCCGCGCTGAAAAATAAGAAAGGCCCCCGGCGGGTGCCGGGAGCCTCGAAGCCCTCGATTGTCCACGGCGGGAAGGTTCGGTCTACAGCCGTTGAGTGTCAACGTTAGCCGGATGCTTCTGGAAACGCAGCGGAACCGCGAGTACATTCCGACCATCACATCCCACGTCACCGCGAATGTGTGCCACCACGGAGATGTCCTCAATGGAACTCAGTCCTTCCGAGGCACTGAAACGAAGAGCTGCCGCTCGAGCCCTCGAGTACGTCGAAAGTGGAATGATCCTGGGGCTGGGAACCGGGTCCACGGTCGCGCATCTCCTGGACCTTCTCGGGCAGAAGATCCGCGACGGAGAACTTAAGGACATCGTTGGAATCCCAACCTCAGTCCGGACCGTTAAGGAGGGGCGCCAAGCGGGAATCGAGCTGGTCGATCTCGTAGACCGGGATCATATCGATCTTACGATCGATGGCACCGATGAGGTGACACCCCAGCTCGACCTCATTAAAGGCCTAGGCGGCGCACTTCTCCGTGAGAAGATGGTCGCTCAGTCTTCAGACCGTCTCGTGATCATCGCGGATGCCGGAAAAACAGTCGACAAGATCGGTACGAAATGTCCGCTTCCGATCGAGGTCGTAAGCTGGGGGCAGGGCTCGCATGTGCGATTCCTCGAATCAATCGGCGCAGAAGTCGCCATGCGTATGCAAGAAGATGGCTCTCCGCAGATGAGTGACAACGGAAACTTGCTGCTGGATTGCACGTTCGCAGGCGGGATAGACGACCCCCAACTTCTTGACGTCGAGCTCCACGCTCGGGCTGGAATCGTTGAAACGGGGCTCTTCCTCGGCCTCGCAGACGTCGCCGTGATCGCCGGAGAGACTGGCATCGAAGTTTGGGAGGCGCCGAAATGAAGATCGCTCCTTCCATCCTCTCTGCAGACTTCTCCCGTTTGGGTGAAGAGATCCAGGCAGTGGAAGCGGGGGGTGCGGACTGGATCCATGTGGACGTTATGGACGGCCACTTCGTTCCCAATATCACCATCGGTCCGGTGGTAACCGCGGGCGCGCGCCGAGCCACTGACCTGCCACTCGACGTCCACCTGATGATTTCGAATCCTGACGACTACGTCGATGATTTCGTGAAAGCAGGCGCGGATTGGGTGACCGTACACGCGGAAGCATGCACGCACCTCCACCGGACGTTGGCCAGGATCGGAGAGCTCGGTGCCAAGGCCGGAGTGGCCCTCAACCCGGCCACTCCTCTTTCCGCGATCGAGGACGTCGTGGAGCATCTCGACCTCCTCCTGATTATGTCCGTAAACCCAGGGTTCGGTGGGCAGTCCTACATTCCGCGGAGCTCCGACAAGCTACGGCGGGCCCGGGCCATGCTCGACGCGGCTGGGAGTTCGGCCGAACTCCAAGTCGACGGTGGGGTCGGTTTGTCGAACATTGCCGAAGTGGCAGCGACGGGAGCTTCCGTAATTGTTGCTGGATCAGCGGTTTACGGGTATCCGGAAGGAGCAACGGCGGGCGTCTCAGCCCTGCGAAGCGCGGCCTCCACAGGGTAGCGACGAAAGGCAAGGACGTCACGCCATCCGTGGCGATATCCGATTTCAAAGTGCTCGTCAGGGAAGAGGCGGCCTGCTGGGCACCGTCGACCTCGTAACCGAGCCCTTTGAGCGTGACGACGTTCTGCGCGTGTTATGGCGAAAGCTCGTCCGCAACCCTAGCCGCACCCGTACTGGTTGTGGACGATGAGGGGGACATGCGCACCAGCTTCGCGAGCCCGCGACCGAACCTGCCGCGGAGTAGGCCTATGCGGACACTCTGGGGCATACCTGGGGTAGTCCAGTCGAGCAAGATTTCCGACCCCTCAGCCGTCACGCCTTGATGCGCCTTACATATAAGTCGACACTCACGGACCACTCCCCCGAAACGGTGTTCGCCTGGCATGAACGCCCGGGAGCTCTAGAGAGACTGACGCCGCCCTGGGCTCACGTTGACGTTTTGGAGAAGGAGGGGGGCATTCGCGATGGTGCCCGTGTCGTGCTCCGAGTCCATCGGGGACCGACCCGTTTCAAGTGGGCGTTGCGCCACAAAGATTTCATTCCCAACCGCCAGTTTCGAGACGAGCAAGTCTCGGGGCCGCTGAAGTCCTGGGTTCACACGCACACATTCGAGCCACTCGACGGGGGCGGTACGTCTATGCAGGACCAGATCGACGTCGAAGCACCGCTCGGAGCGGCAGGTGCCGCGATTGGTCCGGCACTCGTAAAGACAGAACTCGGGCGGCTCTTCCGCTTCAGGTATCGCCGCCTGTTCACGGACCTAGCCCAACACGCCAAATTCGCAGCCCGGCCCCGGATGCGCATCGCCATCACGGGTGCAAGTGGGCTCATAGGGAGCAACCTCGCCGATTTCCTGACCACCGGTGGCCATCATGTCATCCGCTTGGTTCGCGACAGTCGGTCCGTCGGGGACGACTCTATCTACTGGAATCCGTCAGCGGGTGAGCTTGATCGAGCGGCTCTCGAAGGCGTAGACGCAGTAGTGCATCTCGGTGGCACATCGATCGCGAACGGCCGTTGGACGTCCGAACGCAAAAAGGCCATCATGACGAGTCGCGTGAAGGGTACTGAACTCATCGCCCGGACCCTGGCTACGATGAAGAACGGGCCGCGGATTCTGGTATCCGCTTCGGCGACCGGATTCTACGGCGACCGTGGAAGTGAGCGCCTCGAAGAAAGCGCCCTAGCCGGTAAGGGCTTCCTCGCAGAGGTCTGCCGTGCCTGGGAAGGAGCAGTCAAGCCGGCGGAGCGGGCGGGCGTCCGTGTCGCGCTTCTGCGCACCGGGGTCGCCCTTTCTCCAGCTGGAGGTGCATTGGGGCAGATGCTGCTTCCGTTCAAGATGGGAGCCGGAGGCCGACTCGGTTCCGGTGACCAGTATTTGAGCTGGATCGATACCGACGACCTGGTGGCTGCGATCCACCACATCTTGATGACCGACGATCTCAGCGGACCCATCAACGCCACGGCGCCACATCCTGTGACGAACTCCACGTTCACATCTTCACTAGGACGAGTTCTCGGTCGCCCCACGTTCATCCCGGTACCAGCGATAGCCGTTAAGGCCGTATTTGGAGAACTCGGTCAGGAGGCCCTGTTGTGGGGCCAACGTGTGGTGCCAAGCAAACTCACGGAATCAGGATTTCAGTTCTTCTACGAGGGAGTGGAAGATTCCATGCGGTTCCAGCTCGGTCGGACGGACTGACCCGCTAGCTGTCGAGAAGGAGCTCTCCGTCCGAGCTGAGCGCGGGGTAGGGGCGACCCGCGCGCCGCCTTTTGTCGGCGATGGAAGGGTACGCCCATTCGAATAGGGTCCGATCGAAGTCCTCCTTGGGCATTTGGGATTCGTCGTACATGCCCGCTGCCTGCCGCTGGCGGAGCGCCTCGAACAAGAGGATCGAGGTCGCGACCGAGACGTTGAGGGAGTGCACCATCCCGAGCATCGGTACGACGACGTGTTGGTCTGCCAAACGCAGACCTGCCTCCGAGACCCCGTCCAACTCTGCCCCCATCGTAATCGCCACCGGGCGAGTGTAGTCGATGTCGCGATAGTCCTGTGCGTCGGGGGAGGGATGTGCTGCAATCACCGTGAAGCCTCTCTCATGTAGGTGGCTTATGGCAGACGCCGCCCCATCGTGGCGATGGACGTTCACCCACTTCTTCGTGCCAGCGGACGTTCCATGGTGGAGACCGAGCCCATGCGCCGGCGGCACCACGTGGACGGCCAAAACTCCGACCGCGTCACAGTTCCTAAGGAGCGCTGAGAAGTTGTGCGATTTGTTCACGCCATCCAAAAGGACCGTTAAATCGAGCTGGCGGCGAAGGAGTACGTCACGTAGACGATGGAATCGTTCTGGTGTCATACGGTATATTCTCGCCGACTTCGCTTGGAACGCCATACCTCACTCGACCGGGAGGACACCCTGCTACGATACCGTCTCTACACCCTCGTTTTGATCGCCCTGCTCTCAGCGGCCTGCGACCGGGTGGGCGAGATCGTGATCGTGCCCGAGTTCGACTTCGCGTATTCGTTCGAGAATGATCTCGAGGGCTGGTACGGGTCAGGAGTAGACTTGGGAACTCCCGCCGTGGAGTGGTCAATGACCCGCTCCAGTGAACACTCGTCGCTCGGCAGCGCTTCCGCAGCCCTCACGCTGGACAACGCCTCAGGTGCGGCAAAGGTGTGGCTGGAGCGTGAATTCGACGTCCAGCCGGAGCGTGCCTATGACATCCAGCTCTCGTTCGACCTGGGGACATCAGATCACAGTGGGACCGAGCCGTGGCGAGTGCTCGCAGGGGCACACACAACCCCACCGACAGAAGCCGCCGACCTAGCCATCCAAGACCCGACGTCCAGCGGGGCGGGCTCCGGCGTGACCTTCGTACAGAAGAACTACACTCTTCGCGCTACAGCGGATGAAGAAGGGCACATCTACCTGGTCGTCGGAGTTTGGGGGACGTCTCTGGGTGCCCGGGGGTACTTCGTGGACAACGTTCA